>CAZHEZ010000100.1:0-27482 GCA_964531315.1 uncultured Candidatus Obscuribacterales bacterium
GGACGGTTTTCAGGCCACAACGAGGCTGAGGTCGGCCGGCTTTTCAAAGCCAATCATCGCTGTCACAGCCAGTTCGGACCAGGATGACTGGAAAAATTGCATGAATGCCGGAATGAACGGGTATCTGACCAAACCCTTTTTGAAAGCGGATTTTCAGGAAGTTTTCGAGCACTGGACAAAAGAAGTAACGTCCGACAAATGATAGTACGGCGAACTGCCGCAGATTCCATTAGAATTGTAGGTAGGCTGGCACGTTAAATGGGCAGCAAAGACCCGGTAATTTTGGAGAAAAGACAGTGAAAATCAATGTTTACAGGTTTTGCTGGTTCTGTGTTTTGCAGGCGGCTATTGCCTGCGTCGTAGTCGGCATTCAGGGCGGCGGCGTCTGCGGTTAAGCGGGCGAGAGCGTTCCCATCATTTAATCTTCTAATCTTGGAGCCGATCCCCAACCCAGTTGGGCATTTCAAGGTTTAATCCATTTTTCTGCCCCGTTTAATGTTTGGCATCAAACACCCCGGGCATAGAAGTAAGTGAAAGCGTCCCGGTTAGCTCTCTATTTGAAGAGCGCCGGGTCTTTCTTTTTCTATAGTTTGAACAAGTCTTCGCTCAAACCGATATTGCCCTTCACTTCTTTCCAGGTGCTCAGGCAAGGATCCGGATAATCATAGTCATCCCAGCGGACAGGCAAGTAGGAGGTTGGGTGGACCCAGATGCGTTTCAAGCACAGCTTGGGCTCGCTCGCTTTGAAAATCTCCAGAATGTAGGCAGGCTCGGACACGCCCGCCACCGTCATCGGCTTTTCCGTGACCCGCGCTTCTTGTCCTGCCTTGAGGCGCTCTTTCAAAATGCGGACCAGTGATGCAAAATCGGAATCTTGCATTTTGTCTCCGTTTGCTGCATCCAGCAACTTGTCCTCGGGTTTGAGAGTAAGAACCAGAAGCCCGGTCAGTCCTCCTCCTTTGGCGCGTGCTTTGCCGTCTTTCTGGATGACGGCAATCGAACCTTTATTGAATTCACCGGTTTCTTCAATGCGCATCATCTTGGGCTTTTTGAAATACAGCTTGCCGGCTTCAGTGACTGAAGATTTTTTCTTGAAACTTTTGGTCTCAAACAATAGAGAATAGTCGTTGAGCTTATCGACTTCTTTGGTCATCAGATCAATAAACGCCGCTCCATCTTTCATGGAGGCGGACAGCTGTCCTTGCGGATTGAAATTGATGCTTTGCCTGGCCGACTCGCTCAACGGTGCACCGGCAAATGCCGGCAGTAATGGAAAGAAGCTGGCCATCAGCCCAATTAAGAGGGTCGAAAGTTTTTTCGGTCGATCGAAAAATTCAGCCATTTGATCTTTGCACTCCAGTTTTACGTCCAGACAGCAGCCAACAGAATTTCGCCGGTCACCAGGTCACGTTATGGTAACGCAGGGTGTCCATAATATACTGAACCCCTCTGTACTCTCTTACCCCTACGGGACTTGAACAAGCCCTGAATAGATTAGATCAAACCATTGCCAATCAAGGAATTCAGAGCAGGGACGAACTGCCCGCAAGGACTCTGGCTGCGTCGTTGGACATTACCCTAAAACCTACCGTGGTTGCCGACATGGGCGTGGGTGCAAACACGGCTCACACCAATGACAGTGAGACGTTTCTGTGTTTTGACGCCGACATCTATGGAGCGCAAGAAACGGACACAGTGCAAGCAAGTAAGACTGGGCTTTCTGATATCCTTTGACTGGCATGTTACAGACCAGGTCTCTGATTGAATTTGCAAATGTCAGGCTCGCTCCGCTCCATAATTTCGCCCCTTTGCACGAGCATCTTAGCCATCGTGATAATCACTGATGGAAACTTAGCTCCTGGCCTTGCAGCAGAGGCAAAAGTGGCAGCGGCAGTCACTACCAGCACACCACCCAGACATGTATTTAAATCTGTCCAGGAAGTGATAAACAATTACGGCCATGCCGTGCGCGAAAAGCTGCAGCCAATCTTGAGTGCATCTGATGTCAGCTATCCGCCCAAGGCAATGACATGGATTTGTTTGAAACAAGAAAGAGCGCTTCTATTGTTTGCCAGGGACAAGAGTGGAAAAGAGAGGCAGATACTTGCATATCCGATCGTAGGCGCCAGTGGTGGCGCCGGACCGAAACTAAAAGAAGGCGATCTGCAAGTGCCGGAGGGCTTCTACCGCATCCCCAGCTTTCATCCCAATGTAATTGCACACATGGCTGTCGATGTAAATTATCCAAATAATGAAGACAGAGCGCATGCAAAAGCCGAACATCGAAGCAATTTGGGCTCAGATATTCTCATTCATGGAAGCCGCTGGTCGACAGGTTGTTTGGCGATGGGCAACGAACCGATTGAAGAAATGTTTGTGCTTGCTTATGACTGCGGCTTAAAAAATATCAGCTTGATTTTTGCACCGTGCAATCTCGCTGCCCAAAAACCATCAATTGATTTAAAGAAACAGCCTACCTGGGTGCCGCAGCTATACAAGCGCCTTTCCAATAGCTTGCAAAAATATCCTATTGACCTTTCCAGGTTTCCGCCCCAACCCACATTTCCTGCACCACAGCCTTCGGCAAGGAAATAACATGGACGTGCTCTTTGTCTGCCTGGGTAACATTTGCCGATCGCCTATGGCGGCAGGAATACTGAAGCATATTTACGATGAGAATAATATTGACGGCATTGTCGAATCAGCCGGCACCATGGATTGGAATGTGGGCAGCCAAGCCGATCCGCGCGCCGTTTCGGCCGCACGCGCCAATGGCGTCGATTTGAGCAGACATCGGGCCCGGCAAGTTGCGCCTGGAGATTTCGAGCGCTTCGACATCATTTTTGCCATGGATAAAGCCAACAAGTTTTCACTCAACAAAATCGCTCCCGCAGCTCACAAGCATAAAATTCGCCTTTTGGGCGGCGACACTGAAATTCTCGACCCTTATCACAGCAATGAAGCTGCTTTCCACGCTGCTTACAAGGTCATTTACGGATATTGCCATCAAGCCGTTTTAGACCAATTCCAAATCTGACGCATCCGGCTACCCACATGGCAAACGCCGGGTTGCCAGCAGGTGATTCTCTGGAGCATCGGGTACATAGTTTAGGTCCTCTAGAAGCAGTTTGGAGTGAAAGAAATGTCTAAAAAGGCGCATCCGTCGGGAATTGATGAGCTTTTGCAACGAGTCAAGGCAGACCGGTCCAATTTGGTTGGTCCGGGCGCCTCCGACTCAGATATCGAGCAGTTGGAGCAGACCCTGATGATCACCTTGCCCGAGAGCTACAAGGCATTTCTCAGCATTTTTGACGGCGGGCAGTTCAATTTCGGAAGAATGCATTGCATCACCGAAAAAGGCGCCGGTTGGCATGATTTTCTGCAGCAGCTGGAGAATTTCTTCACTTATCACCCGATGCTCGGCGTCCGCTCACTTGTGCCTTTTGCCAGCAGCTACGGCGGAGACGTTTATTGCTTCGACCTGGCCAATTCTGAAAATGGCGAATGCCCGATTTTGGAATTCGACCATGAAGGCTCCGACGATCAAGAATTGAGGCGAGTCGGCAATGATCTCACTCAATGGATCGCCAATGCCTACAGCGATTTTGATGAAGACGAATTCAACATCGAAGTCTATATCAGCACCAATGCAGAATTGGAAGACTGCAACATGACGGGAGACAAGTACTCGCTCAATATCTCGAAAGCGGATGAAGGCGAATATGCGGTGAGAATATTTCTAGCAGAAGGTCGCAGCAACAAGTTTCAAATCTCATGCGACGACGGATGGCAGGCGGTGAGAGCTGCTGACGCTGAGTCCGGTAAATTCCAAGGTAACGCCAGAGCGTTGGAGAATCTGAACAAATACATCCAGGCTGTTCTGAAAGTGACAAACGAACCCTTGGAACTGTTTATCTTCAGCAGTGCAGAAATGAATAGCGACGACCGCTGGAAAACATCGATTGGCAAAACGGCGTTCAATAATAAGGAAATAGAGCTCAAAGCAGGCGACTTGCTGAAGATAGACCCGGACGAAAAGATCACTCCGCTCGCTTTGCCGGCACTGGCCAATCACGTCGAAAAGCCGAAAGAAGCCGGAGACATGATCTGCAGTTTTTGCGCGCAGCCTCAGACTGCCGTAAAGAAATTGATCAGTGGACCGTCTGTCACTATCTGCGATGAATGCGTCGATTTATGCAACAACATTCTCGACGACGAGTTTGAAGAAACTTGCGACGATGAGTTTGGCAGACTGGACGAATGATTTTGTTCTCTAATGAGTGCGCAGTGAACCATCAAATCGATCAACCGGCTCCAGAGAGTGTGGATTGATTCCATCGACCGTCTGGCCAGCCTCTCGATGTGGTCCGAACTGGGTAGTGCAGTATCGCGCAAACCACCAGGTAGACATACTGGCGACCAGATCCAATCTTCCCGGCTCCTTAAACGAATGAGTAGCACCCGGAATTATTTCAATTTCCCTGTGACACTGCATCAGGTGCAACGCCTTTTCGTTCATCGCCATCACCTGAGGATCAAACCCGCCGACTAGAAACAGCGTGGGGCAAAGAACATACGCAAGCGCTTCGTTGGCCAGATCCGGTCTGCCTCCTCGGGCTACGATAGCGGCTACTTTGAGCCTCCTTTTGGCTGCACATATGAGCGCAGCAGCACTGCCTGTGCCGGAGCCGAAAAGACCAATGGCCAGATATTCTGTGTCGGGGTTGAAAGACAGCCAATCAACGGCACAGCAGAGTCGAGTTGAAAGTCTCTCCATGCCGGACTGTTCGTCCATAGGGGGCTGGTCTTCTTTTTCTTCATTTTCTTCTTGATCTTCTTCATATGTCAAAAGATCAATTAGCAACGTGGCAAAACCGCTTCGATTGAGGCGTTCGGCCAGATATTTATTGCGCGAGCTGTGCCGGCTGCTGCCTTCACTATGAGCAAAAACAATAATGGCTGTAGCACCATTGGGAATCGTCAGATCGCCAATCAGTGTTACCGCGTTATCTTGAATTGCGACTTCCGTTCGAAGCGTTGACCCAACCATATTTGCACTTTCCTCAAGGTTTTTTGTCCCTTACCGCAAAGGTTGACCGCTCAAAGCTTCGAAAGTTCCTGCTCCTGCGGTTTATAGATGAGAGGTTAAGTATATAGAGGGCGACAAGAAGAGTCTGGAACATACAGTCCCGCGGTTCGTCAAGTCAATATCGAGCCCCTCAAGGGCTGGTCAATTTATCAGAATGTGAGTAGGAAATTGGAAGAGCGCATGTTTTTCAAAGATCGACGCGATGCCGGCAAACGGCTTGCCATGAAGTTGGCAGGCTACAGAGACAGAAGACACATACTGGTCCTAGCCCTGCCGCCTGGTGGTATCCCTGTAGCCTATGAAATCGCCAGATCGCTAAATGCCTACCTGGACGTCTTGATTGTGCGTGAGATTGGCGCCCCCGGAAATCGCGAACTGACCGTCGGCGCTATCACATCCGGTGGAACAAGAATTCTCAACGAAAAACTAATTGCCGAGCTTGGTATTGCGCGTCCTGCTATCGACAAGATTACGCAAATTGAGGCAGAAGAAATGGACCGCCGGGAAGAATTTTACCGCCACGGTAGAGACTTTTTAAAAATCAGAAACAAGACGGTAATTTTGGTAAATGATGGACTCGCTACCGGCGCTACGATGTCGGCAGCCGTGCTGGGGATTAAGTCTCAACGGCCCAAGCAACTCATTGTTGCGGTACCGGTTGCCTCGCCTGAGACGCTGCAAGAAATAGACAAGAAAGTCGATGCTACGGTCTGCCTGCAGACTCCCAGTCCTTTCTGGTCGATTGGCTCCTGGTACGCCGACTTCACTCAAACCAGCGATTTGGAAATCCAATTCCTGCTCGATGATGCCGCACGCAACTGGGCGGCCGCCTGAATATTGCAAGCCTTCTTTACTAAATAACAATGGCCGATGGTATGTCGACGACGAGCACCCGCTCCCTGATGTAATCGACAATCTTCTTTTCTGCCTCTTTGCCAAAGGCCCACAACGGCAATTCTAAATCCTGTCTGCCGTCGCTGTGCAACACCATCGTCGAAGCTTCGGACAGGTGATAATAATCAGCCTCGCGAACTGCAGAAAGTGCCACTTCTCTTCTCAAGCGCTTGTTTTGCTGCTTGTCTCGCCCATACAAGAAAATCACATCGGCATCGATCAACAATTCAAATCCGTCGGCAGCGCCCATCTTCAAAAATTGGCGCGTGCTTATGGCCAGACAAACGGCCAGGGTAAAAGCGATAAGAACGGCTGCAAATCCGGCGGCCAGATCCTGCTGGACTGAAAAATACGTAATCGCCAGAACCAAAGGCATGGCAATCCAGCCCACGATCAAGACAACAGTCATGAAAATGCGTGTCAGTTTTTGTTTCTTGGCTCTCGAATCAAATTTTAATCGAGGTCTAGTCTGCGTCATAAGCATAAAAGGGTCTCCAGCTTCAAAATTGTCAAAGAGACCATAAAGACCGCAAGAATCGCCGAACGTTCCATATTTAGTCCCGAATTTAGGTTAACCAGTACTTTTTGTATGGTTAGCACAGATGCGATTTGCGCCCTTTCTAGTTAGAGTCTAAATAGCCGTATCAGGCTGCTCGCGGACCTCGCACGCGGACTCTCAAGTGGGCATAAATCTCAAACTGCTATCTCAGCTGGAGATAGCGCGATGTCCTCCTGGAGGGCTAATGCCAAATGACATACTGCGGCGGGAAGCTGGTCGGCTACGTAAACTAGCCGCAACCTGCGCGCATCAAGGCGATTACGAAACGGCATATCGATTGCTGAAAATGGTCGTTGATATAGAAGAAGGCGATGTCGGCGTGGAAAAAGAGTGGCTGGCCAAAGACTTCCATGAATTAGGCTCAATTTGCCTTCTGTTGGACGCAAGGCAGGAAGCCCAGCAATACTTAGAGCGCGCCCAGGAGCTTCGTTCGTCCTAGATCAAATGCTGCCTAGGCATCGCCTTTCACTTTCAATTGCCCCGCTTGCTCTTCCGGACTGCCCGCCAAAAGACGATGCCCAGTAATCAGTCGGGCACCTCGATCGTAGGTAAAGAACGACCATACCCAATTGAAGAAAACTATCAAACGATTGCGGAATCCAATCAACATCAAGATGTGAATGAACAACCATGCCAGCCAAGCAGGTTTGCCGCTCATCTTCAATTTGCCTATTTGGGCAACGGCAGCCAATCGACCGATTGTAGCCATGGTGCCGCGATCGATGTAGTGAAAACTTTGGCGCGGGCGACTGGCCAGGTCGTCCAGGATCGACTGAGCCACAGCTATTCCCTCCTGCATTGCCACAGGGGCCAAGCCTGGAAGCGGACTTTCGCCCTGATGACTGAAGTTAGCCAGATCTCCTATGGCAAATGCGTTTTTGAACCCGGCAATGGAAAGGTCAGGCTCGACAATCACTCGCCCACCTCTGTCCAGTTTCACATCCATTGTCCTGGTCAAAGGTACAGCCGCCACCCCGGCACACCACATCACTGTCGAGCTGGGAATTATTTCTCCGCCTTCGACGTGCACACCATTTTCGTCAATTTCTGTCACTTTGACACCGGTGCGCACTTCGACGCCAATCTCTTTCAACTGTTGAGCAGCCTTAAAAGAAAGCGCCTCTGCAAAGGGCGGCAACACTCTGGGCAATCCTTCCAGAAGAATGATGATGGCCGTGGACGGGTTGATGTGGCGAAAGTCACGAATCAATGAATGCCTGGCCAGCTCAGCCAGCGAACCGGCCAATTCGACTCCTGTGGGACCACCGCCGATGACAACAAATGTGAGCAATTGTTTTTGTTTTTGCGGATCCTTCTCGCGTTCTGCTTCTTCAAAGGCGACAAGGACGCGCCTGCGAATTTCCAGAGCATCATCGATATCTTTTAAACCGACGGCGTGTTCGGGCCAATCGTTGTGTCCGAAATAATTAGTTTGCGCGCCGGCGGCAAGAATCAAATAGTCATAGGCAATATCGCCAATATTCGATTGCAGGAGATTGTTCTTCAGATCGACTTTGCTTATCTCGCAAAGAACCACCTCTGCATTTCTCTGTTTTCTCAAAATAGAACGGATCGGATGGGCAATATCCCCAGGAGAAAGCCCTGCCATCGCCACCTGATACAAAAGTGGCTGAAACAAATGATAGTTGGTTCGATCGACAACAGAAACGGCGACATCGGCATGTTTCAATGCCTGGGCAGCAGAAAGTCCACCAAATCCGCCACCAACAATGACTACGCGCGATTTTCTTTTTGCCGATTGCGTCATTGAATTGCCCGAGAGAACTACCCTCAGGAGTGTACAGCCAATGACAAATTTTCACACTGAATAGAAAGCCCTTGCCGACGCATCAGACCAAGCGCTTTGATATATTTCCCGAATAGCGAATCGCTACTCTTTACTTCCGATCAAAATAACGTTGGTACCAACCTGGTACGGGAAAGCGTTTTTCGGATTTTTGATCTTTCCGTTGGCATAATAGCCGGTTGAGCCGGTTTTAAATTCTCTGGCTTCGGCAGTGAGCTGGCCCCAGACTTCTCCTGTGCTGGTTCTGAACTCAATGATCAATGCGGGCGGCGCATCCGTATCTACCTTCTTGGCCACAGTATCTCCTCCGAACAGTTGTTCCGCCTACAGGATAGCCTAAAAGGCCGGCCAGCCACAAGCCAGGTTGGCAATTCTCGGTTGATATAAGGGCCCGCTTATTTCGCCTGCTCTATTTTCATCTCCAGAGCCAGAGCACGGTGAGAACAGATTCGAAAGGTTGCCGACAATTCCTTAAGAAACTGGCGCGGAGGAACATTAAGGACGGTGAGCGCCTGCTTGTGATCGGCTACAAAAACGCAGCCGGCGCAATAAAAGATGAAAGACCAGCAAAAGAGAACAAATTGCCTGACCAATATAGGTGAACTTTCAAACTGAGAGCGCAAGAATCCGCAGTGAAACTCGAGGTGACCCAATTCATCAAGAACAATCAAGGAAAATGCATCGCTTAAAAGCGCATCTTCCAGGTGGGCAGAGCAAACCCGATAAAAACATTTGCCGATCACTTCGGCGACAAGCAAAATAAATATCTCAGTCTTCAAATGCAGCAGTCTTCGCAGACCAATAAAAACCAGATCGCTCCAGTGCCAGGACAAGAGTGTGCCGTCCATCGCCGCAATCATTTGAGCCAAAATCCTGGCATGATGCTGTTCTTCCTTAATGAACATATCAATGCACTGCTCATAAACAGGATCATGCATTTTGCTGGCAAATTTCTTCAGGTGCTTTCCTTCACCGGTCTCGCCAATTTGAAAACGCTGCAATGAGCGAATCAGAGGTTCTCTTACAGTTTGAGAAACATTGACTGTGCAAGGAAAGACAATGTTAGGACAGGCTTTTTTATTCTCCTGAAAATATGCCAACCAGCGTCTTGAAGAAAACGTTTCGTTGCCGCAAGCAAGAGTCGAAGCCGCTTTCGGCTCGACTGAATTGTTCAATATCATGTGCAAAACCTCCTCACGCTTATCCTTATGTGGATAAACCTGAGCACCGCCATTTCTTTGAGAATATCACCGGACAGAAGGAAATAGCACCGGGTATTCCCTGGCAAAAACTGCCTTCTCTTCAATTAGTCAGGGAAGAATTTGCAGCGAATTCAAAAACTGATTTGCTTGTCTGGACTGTATCTCGTCAGGCTTTCCGACCACCGAGATTGCAAAGAGGCGCTTGTTTTGCTGATCGTAAAAAACCTGCAAGCGATATCTGGTTCCGGCTGCTTTGGCACTGCCTTCAACGCTGCGTCCAAAATATCGTCCACCACCTGACGATGCCGGCATCTTGGCAAAGAGTGTGGCACCGGCATTGCGCACCATGCTCTCGCTCTGGCTATTGAGAAACTCCTGAATCTGCATAAGAACATCAGTCTGAGCGCTTTGAGCGATCACATCATTGTTGCCTCCGGATTGTCCTTCCAGAGCTCGATCGGACGCAGCGACAATGGTTCTGCCAGGCGCTTCCGAATTGCTTATCTGTGTTTCCGACACATAAAAGCCGAGCTCTTTGTCGGCCATAAAATAGCAAGGAGTCGGCACAATCGCCTCGTGCAGCCAGGCATTATAGACATTCAGCTGGCTGGGCAGGCCCGGAAATGCGACTTTATAATGCATATCCGGCGCTTTGAATGAAACAAATTTTTCATTGCGCAAGGAGTCTTTTGTGTCTCCCAGAAGCACCTGGAGAACTTCCATCGGGCTCATATTGCGCAGACTCGGCTTGGCGGCAAGCAGCCCGAGATAGCTGAGGACAATCACGCCTATTAGTATCAGTAAGGCATTTGCGCTTTTCATGGCCGCATTTTAGCTCACCGTATCGATTTTGTGGCAGGTCTCGCCCTAATCATTTGTTTGAAGTTTGAGAACTGGTGGAATCGCTTTCACTATCTGCCGAAGCGGATTCATTTGCTAGATCACGGTCAGCCTGATTCCTGCTTTTGATGATCTGGAAAACAACAGCTATGACAATGCAGGCTATTGACAGCGGCATGGCCCCTTTACGAAAACTTGACTGTCCCAGTATGACAAGATTTGCATCCAGACCAAGGCTGAATGTAATTTGGTAAGCACTGGTCCAGAGCAGTGAGTTTGCCCAGGGCACCGTCCACAGCACCACCATCAAAAGCAAAATTCCGTATCTTTGAAAATTTTGAAAACGTCTCTGAACGGACTGCGGCAAGTACGGTTCAATGATTCCGAAGCCGTCCAGGCCTGGTACAGGCAATAGATTGAAGATCAAAACTACAATTTCAAGCACGGTCAAATAAGATGCCGCGGCCAACCACTCCAGTGGAATGGGCGGGGCGCTCAGGATAAAAAACACCAGTCCGGCCGTGAAGACAAATGAAAAAAGCGGTCCGGCAAAGGAGACTATACTTTCCCAGTGGCGCCCTCTTAAATTGCTGCTGTTGACCATGACGGCGGCGCCAGGCAGGCCGATGCCACCGAAAAGAACTACCACCGCCGGCAGTACTATAGACAAACCGACATTGGTATAAACAAAAGGATTGAAAGAAAGGTAGCCTTTTTCTTTTATGGACTGGTCGCCGCCCAGATAGGCGGCCAGACCGTGACCATATTCATGAAAGCAGAGCGAAATAATCCAGCCCAAGACGACAATCAGAGAGACGATTGTGTTTTGATCTATTTGCATCGAGAGGCCCGCTTGTTGCCTTTTATAAAACCGCTCCTCCGCTTTCCGGCTCCGTGCGCTTGCTTACGCTGATGCGCCTGATGGCATTGTCCACCGTATCCTTCAGCGCACCGTCCGATGTCTCCGAGAGTTTGGTCAAAAGCGGCAAGGCCTTCTCTGCGGCCGGACCGATCGAACCTAGTGTTTGAGCAGATTGCACGCGCACATTCAAATTGTTTTCCGGCTCCAGTATTTTGATCAAGCGCGGCACTGCCGGAGCAGCATCGACTCCCAATTGCTGAAGATAAATCAAAGCAGAACTAATCAGCTGTGGTTCATCAAGTGCGGCCACCACTACTTCAACTACTCTGGGATTCTTTCTGTCAATTTGCACCAGAGCATTCAAAGTTGATTGCCGCGCAAAGGCATCGTTTTCATCACGGTACATTTTTAAAAGCAGTGGTAGAGCCGGTTTTGCCCGCGCGCCAAAGCGGGACAAAGAACTGCAGGCAGTGGTGCGCACCGTTTTGTAATTATCTTCCATAGCCTGGGCGAGTGCATCAATCACCAGCTCGGATGGACCGGGAAGATTGCCCATCGCCTGCGCCACCGATCGTCTCACGTGCGGGCTGATGTCGTTTTTCAGGCAATAGCACATGACCTTCACGGCTTCTTCAGCTGCCGAAGCCTTCTCTTCTCGCATCAAGCTGGCCAGTGCATCGGCCGCCGCACTGCGCACTGAGGCATCTTCATCCTTTTTCATCATCTCGAGGACCAAAGGCTGAATTCTCTCATTTAGCGGCCCCACATGGCCGAGCACTCTGACCAGGTTGCTCTTCACTGGTGAAGAATGTGTCGACTTCATGATCCCAATGATGGTGGCAAGCGAGCGATCGGAAATAACAAACTCCCAATTAGCAGCCATTCTGGACAGCATTTCCGAGGCATTCTTCTGCACTTCGGGATCTGGGCTGTCTAATGCATTAGTCAAAAGTGTCGGCGCTTCCGCTTTGTGTTCATTGAGAAGACGCTCGATTTCTTGACGCCTCTGCCAATCCTGCGCCCCCAGAGAGCGCAAAATTGCGGGCAAGGAAAAGCGATAATCTTCATTTCCATATGAAGCCAGGGCAGTGCTCTGAAAAACAATTGACGCAATGATTCCCACTGTCACGGCGCCAGGAATAGGATTACTTTTCTTGTTGCCCATATCTCAGCTCCAAGCCCTAAGGGGGAATTCTCCTCACCTCTGGCTTCGATCATAGAACCGCCATGGTATACCTGACAGGGGGTAAACCCTGATTTAATGTGGGGAAAAAACTGAGATTAAACGGCTCCAGCGTAGGCAGGGCGCCTGAGCAATTCCTCGCGGGTTAAGTCCATGAGGTGTTCGAAAATCAAGAGAATGAATCTCTCCATGCGTTCTTCCGTAAGCGGTTTTTCTTCCACTTCCCAATGGATGACTCCGCCTTTTGCATAGGCGCTGAAGGTCATCAGAGGCTGGTGCGCGTCTTCGACTCTGCTCAAACCCATCACACTTTCGACAGGCAATAAAAAGAAATCCACTCGATCTTCTTTTCCTCTTACCACCAGGGCCAATCGGCTAGTCGATATCCGGCAGCGATAGCTGGAAACCACTACCGAAGGTCGCCTGAGCGCATCGTACCCGACATTTTCATTCACCACAGCTGGTGGCGTAAACGTAATGGAAAGATCAGTGGCGCGAAAGTTTTGATTCAATTCGTGAATGTAGGGCTCGAGAATACTGAATATCCTGTCGACAAGCAATGTCATGGAAGTGGACATGCTGGTCGGCAGACAATCCGCCTGAGCCGGTTTGTTGCGCCCGGCCAGAAACTCGGCCGACGCATTGGTCATATTGGCAAGAAAGTCACGGCGCACAGGCGCCACTGTCTCGGCATAATTGCCCAGTATCTGCTGAGCCAGGTCTGCTTGAATCTGGTTGAGATTCTCAAAGGTTTTGGCCGGCACGGCAAAGACGGTCTCGACCGGCGAAGGGGCGCAGGGTTGGGCGGGAAGATTGTCATAAGTATCGATTTGGGACTGATATTCGTCAACGCCTGACTGGGGGCGACTTTCCTGCGAATTGATCTGTCCCTGGTTCAAAATCTCTTGAAAGGAAAGAGCCTCAGATCCGGGTGCCAGTGGGACGGCTTCCTGTGCTTTGTATGTCTTGTACGCCTCATATATGGTCACACTGTCGATGACAACAGCCTCGGCGCGTTCCTTTTCTTGTGGGCGGGACGTGTTCTGGGGATATATATGAGAGAGCGCGTCTTCAAAACTGACTCGGCCCTCCGACAATCTGCCGCTGAGCGTGTCTTCTTTCTTGCGCGTTGTGAAGATATCGGTGCCGGAAGCGAGCGCGCACAGACCGTTTACTAGGTTGGCCAGCAAAAATGGATGCCTCATCCTGACAATTTCAAAGACTAGTCTAGATCAGGCTTCCAGCCAATCGTAGTTAACTTTTTTGAACCGCATCAACAGATAGGCTTTGATGAGTCACTTCTTAGCCAATGCATATATTTTTGGCGCGGGCGACGCGCCGGCTACAAGCCAAGCTCTATCTGACTATCTCGCGCGGGCGGACAATCCATTCCATCTTGCCGCATCCACTTTTGACGTCTTGCCAATGGGCAATATTAAGCCGCAGACAGGCCAGTGCCGCCGTTGGGAAATCTTCCTCCACTCCGGTCAATAAATAAACCAATTCGCTTAAGCCCGGATTATGCCCGATCAACATGGCATCACTGAGGAGATCATCGGTTTTCTGAAGAATCTCGATCAAACCACCGGTGGTGGCAAGGTACAAACCGTTTTCAAAGACAATTTCTGCTTCGTCAAGCCCCGCTTTCTTAAGGGCCATTTTGGCCGTCTGGCGAGTACGTTTGGCCGGAGAGCAAATAATCACCGAGGGGCAAACATCACGGGCCCGCATCACTTTGCCCATCAGGGGAGCGGACTTCTCACCGCGTTTGTTCAAGGGACGATCGAAATCACTGAGACCGGGATCTTCCCAACTCGACTTTGCATGTCTAAAAAGATAAAGGGTTTTTGCTCTCCGCGCAGCCGACACTTATTCACGCCCTTCTTATTTCATCAACGTAAGGGCAAGCATTTGCTGATAGATTTTCGAATCCATCGTGGCCAGAAATTTCCGGCCGTCTTTCAGCTCGATCATGGCACAAACTTGTTTTCTGTTGCCGCCGAAAACCATGCCGGCAATCGCTCCGGCTGGTCCGAGAATACTGCCTGCCAATCCCCACCCGAGCATATGGGCAAGATTCTTGGCGCTCTCTTCTGTGTGCATGGTCACGGTTTTTACGTGCCCATTCAATTCAACCTGCTCGAATGGTCCCCAGAGAGTATCGCCTTCGTATTGCCATTCTCCTTGAGCGACATCACCGCCCAAAACATTGACCTTCTTTTCGTCGAAGAGCTTATTTTTCAGATTTTGCATGTTTTGCATTGCCCACCTCGAACTTGTTCCAAAACTCCACTCAAACCAGGTCAAACAGCCCGGTTGACTAAACGCCTCTGGAGTATTTTTCAGCCAGGTCGGTGATGTAAGGCAGTTTGACAGGTGTGCCTTTGTTGACCTCGATCATGCACTTGATGGAAATGACCACGTAAGCCAGCATGACCAGGAAATTGACAAAACCAAGCAGCCCGCCGACCACTCCGCCGATGAATGGAACAAACATCACCATCATGGTCAGCACGTTCAATGCGATGATCACCGCAAAGGCGCCGCCGCTGAAGATCAAGCTTTGCGTGGCGTGAAACTTGGTGAAAGTGTTGTTCGGTTCCATTGCGAACCAGACACCGGCAACGATCAGATTAAGCGGAGGAATTGGAATATAAGTGGAGTAAGCAGCAATTTTCGGATCCAGTTCGAGAAATTGAGTTTTCCCCGAAGGTGCCAGCTCGGACAGAGGTTCCAATTGGCCACGATTGCTTGGTTGGTTCACTATCATCCCTCCAGATGTAAGACTCAGGGTACCATATTTTCAATATTGTCTTTCTTTGTTTTGCCATTGAAAACCAGCTCGAAACGAACTCGGATGTGACACCATATGTGCTACCAGCAGCGGGGCTTGAGGATCAGCTTGCAGGCTTTGCTGCAGAATCGAGGTTTTACGATCAATTGATTTCCGGCAGGTAAAATAAGGGTATGGAATCCTTAAGAGTGCCAGGAACCCAGGATCTTAAGAATGATCAAAAAAGCGGCGGCAGCGCATGCCAGGATAGTGGCTTCAGACATATTGCACGCGCTCAAAAACGAGCGCACCGTGCAAATCATGCTGGTAATTCTCATCCTCAGCCTGGTTTGCTGGCAAATGCCCTATGCCAACATCTTCTTGTATCCGTTCAAGCTCTTCGTCACAACCATTCATGAAGCCTGTCACGCGCTGGTGGCTCGCTTCACAGGCGGCAACGTACAGATGATCTCAATTGCGCCGGACGAATCAGGGCTGACCCTGACCGCCGGCGGAATCAAACCGCTGATCTCGATGGCTGGTTATCTGGGCACGGCAGTATTCGGCGGTTTGCTTATCTGGTGGGGAAAACGCCCTGCCGATGCGCGTTTTATCCTGCAGTCGATTGGCACCGTCATTCTTGCCCTTACCGTTTTTTACGGTGGCGGCGGCATTTTCAGCTTTGTATCCATGCTCATCATCGGCGCGGCCATTCTCTGGGTGGCGCGCAAAGCCAGTGATGCTGCCTGCCACATGTTTCTACTGATGCTGGCGGTTCAAACCACGCTCAACTCCGTCCTTGACATTCAGACACTTTTTGTCGCTTCAGTCATGGGAGCTCAGCATAGTGACGCGCGCAATATGGAGTCTATGACAGGCATTCCGGCGATCATCTGGTCGATGCTCTGGGGCGTGATCGCGCTCGCCATCCTGGTTTTCTCACTCTGGGTCTCCTATCGGCCGCAAGCAAAAACAGCCAAAGCCGAGCCGGCCAGCCCGGCTCTTGCCGGATTAAACGCGGAGTCATCGTCTTTGGATCCGCTTTTGCTCGAGCAAGACCTGGACAGCTCGCTGGCCGACCTCAAGCTTAAGACACCTAAAACGGAATCTGAAAAGATAAAAGTGAAGCCGAAAGAAGAAAAGAAGAAGAAGTAAGCTGTAACATCATGTCTCAGGGGTGTGCACTCTTGAGATGGCATGCTAGTCTTAACGTTCGGAAGTGAGAGCGAGGGCGAACACCGAGAGTGAGGAGAGTCGCTTGTCTCAGCTGAGTCTAATGGGAGCCGTGCTGGCTGGACGTTACGAGGTGATCCAAGAGATCGGCCGCGGCGCTCTGGGCATGGTCTATCTCGCCAAGCAGCGCATGGTCGATCGCCCGGTCGCGATTAAAGTCCTCTATGACACATGCGGCGCCAATTCCGACACTTTTCTGCGCTTTCAAAGAGAGGCCCAGGCATTAAGCGCCCTCAACCACCCGAATATTGTCGTCATCTTCGATTTCGGGCTTTCCGAGCAGGGCTTTCCTTTCCTTGTCATGGACTACATACGGGGAACCAACCTCAGGCATTTAATCGCTCAAGAAGGTCGCCTGCATCCCTCCAGGGCCGTGCCGATGTTCATTCAAATTGCCGATGCGCTTGCTCACGCACATGCCAGAGACATTCTGCACCGTGATTTGAAGCCGGATAACGTTGTTTTGACCATGAACGACAGCGGCGCCGAGCAAGTCAAACTGATCGACTTCGGACTGGCCAAGCGCCTGGACGAAGCTCGCACCGGAGCCAAAAAATTGACCATGGAAGGTCAGGTGCTGGGCACTCCGGCATACATGAGCCCGGAGCAGATTATGGGTGGGAAGCTGGACGGACGCTCGGACGTCTACTCCATGGGCTGTCTGATGTTCCACACTCTCACAGGTGCCCTGCCCATTTGCGGAACCAATGAGATCGACACGATGCAAAAGCACATCACCTCTGATCCTTTGGATTTCGACAAAGCAGCTCCTGATGCCATTATTTCGCAGGGCTTGAGAAAGTTGATTCAGAAGAGCTTGAAGAAACACGCTCAGGACAGGCAGCAGTCAATGACTGAGCTGGTCAAAGAACTGGAGTGGTACGTTTGACCGAAATGTCTGATGGAGACGGAGGCTTAGCTCCGACCGGGCGTATTCGCATCAAGTTTTTTCCCCAGGCAGGCAAGGCCTACCTGGCCTTTTTCAAGCCTTTCGATGTGCTCTGCCAATTCACGCCGGAGCCCGGTTCAGACAAAGGCACCTTGGCTGAATTCGGCTTCCCACGAGAGGTTTACCCTGTCGGGCGGCTGGATGCAGACAGTGAAGGTCTGCTTTTGTTAAGCGACGATGCTCGCCTTAATTCGCGCTTGCTCGATCCGCAAAACGGACACAGCCGCACTTATCTGGCCCAGGTGGAAAACGTTCCCACAGCGGCAGCAATTGAAAAACTCGAGTCGGGAGTAGACATCAAAGGACACTGGACTTTGCCGGCCAGAGTTTCTCTGGAAAAAGACGAACCGCATTTACCGGAGCGTGCCAAGCCGATTCGCGTTCGCAAAAATATTCCCACGGCCTGGTTGAAAGTGACGATAACCGAAGGAAAAAATCGCCAGGTCAGGCGCATGACTGCGGCAGTCGGTCATCCGACCTTGCGCTTGGTAAGAATTGCCATAGGCACTCTCACACTGGAAAAACTAGGTCTTAAGCCAGGTGAATGGCGCCAATTAACAGATCAGGAGTTGGCGCTCGCCTTCCAGTGGTAGACTATACCCGACTGCCCGTTTTCGAGATTTTCAAATGCGCTTGCGAACAGCTTTTTCGATGACTATTTTGAGTATTGCTGTTGCCTCTCAACTCACCGCCTGTGGTAGCACTGCCGCCGAGTCCACCAAGCCGGACGAGAGCAAAGCGGCTCAGCCAAGAGTGATGGAAAACATCAGCTATGTCGAAAATGAAAACATTCCCGGACATATGGCCGACCTCTATTTCCCAGCCGGCGAACACGAGAAGCTGCCGGTCGTGGTCTGGATTCACGGCGGCGCCTGGACCGGCGGCGACAAGGAACCAAGCCCGCTGATGCCGCTATTGGCTAGGGGATTCGCGGTTGCCGGAATAAATTACCGTCTTACTCCCCAATTTCGATTCCCCGCTCAAATTCATGACTGCAAAGCAGCAATTCGCTGGCTGCGCAAACATGCCGACGAATATGGATTGGACAAAGATCGCATCGGTGTTTTCGGCATCTCGGCCGGAGGGCATCTGGCTGCCCTTATGGGCGCCAGCAATGGAGTCAAAGAATTGGAAGGCGATATCGGTGTCAATGGCGTCAGTAGTGACATTCAAGCCGTCTGCGACTGGTGCGGGCCCAGCGACCTTCTCACCATGCACTCACAAGCAGGTATTGAAGACCAGCTCGACTATTCTTCGGACAAAGCGCCAATCACGCTGTTTTTAGGCGGCACCGCAGAAAAAAAATCTGATTTGGCTAAGGCCGCCAGTCCGGTTACTTATTTAAAGCCCGGATTGAAAGTGCCCTGCCTGATCATGCACGCGGACAAAGACCCGGTCGTTCCATTTGCGCAAAGCCAGGAGCTTTATGAAGCCTGGAAAAAGACCGGTGCTCCGGTCCGCTTCGAAGCGATCAGGTCCGATCAGCACATTTTCATCAGCGTTCCGACCATGATGACTGTTGTCGATTTTTTTCAAAAGAATCTGGCTGATAAGGGCGCAAGCAGAGGAGAAGACAAGAAAAGTGAGAGAAAAGACAGCACTGAACCAAATCCTGTGGACCGGGCCAAAGGGGTGAGCACACCACAAGACACTAACGCCTTCAAGTCCGCCAACTCGCCCAAATGAAAGCTCAAAACCCTGACAGGCAGTCATTTTCACGATCCAGCGACAAGCCTGAATATCGATAATGCAATAATTTCCAGACCACAGGAACTTTTCCCTAAACCTATACGACTAGGTTATTTGGTGAAGTCGGTTTCGTTTCCAAATCATGCCATAGCGTAAATTCTCTGTGCTGATCCGCTTGCTAAACGTACAAGAAAGCTGTGCACCTTCTATACTTGAAGGCTGCGGCATCAGGATGTTAAGAGGCGTCGGACTCGAAGCTTTCAGCTCCAACTCATGGAGATAAAGGTGGCTCAAGGGATGAAATCAATTTTTAAGACGCTTTTTGGCGCGGCTACGGCAGTTACGTTGCTATTGCCTGTTGTAGTACAAACGGCCGGAGCGCAAGGTGGACAGCAAAACACCGTGGCTCTGCGAAACGAAATCAGTCATCAACTGCTCGCTCAGGCATTGCCGTCAAGCGCAGTCTCGCCGGTTTTTCTCTACCACCGCTGCTGGAACATAATCAATTCGCAGTTTTTCGACAAGACCTATGGTGGCCAAGACTGGTCCAGGTGGGAACACCACTACGATACAAAGATCAAAACAAAGGACGACGCCTACAAAGCAATCGAATCGATGCTTGCCAGTCTGGGCGACCCTTACACTCGCTTTTTGAATCCAGAGGCTTTTGCCGACGAAAACAATCAGATCAAAGCACACCTCTATGGCGTCGGCATTCAGCTGGGCATGAGCGATTTGAAAAAAATCGTCGTGATTGCACCAATTGCCGGCAGCCCTGCATCTACAGCCGGAGTGCTTCCGGGAGACGAGATCATGGAAGTGGACGGCGAACTGGTCGCCGGACAACCGCTCGATTCAGTGGTCAAGAAAATCCGCGGGCCGATCAATACGAAAGTTACATTGACGATGCTGCGAGACGGGAAGCGCTTGCCCATCCCTCTGGTCCGTGCTGAAATCGCCGTCAAGGCAGTCACCAAAGCAGTTATATTGCCAGGCAATGTAGGTTATATCCGCCTGGACAGCTTCATTTCCTCAAAGGCCACCGAGGAAATGAAAGATGCTCTCTCCAAGGTGGACAGCGCTGACTCAATCGTGCTTGATTTGAGAAACAATCCGGGCGGCTTGCTGGACAATGCTGTGCAGATTGCCAATCTTTTCCTCAAGGGCGGCGTCATTGTCAGCACACTGGACGGCTCGGACAACAAAGCCAGCACTATTTCCAGGGGACAGCCCTCCTTTGAAAAACCAATCGTCACATTGATCAACGGCTCGTCGGCATCGGCGTCCGAAATTCTGGCCGGAGCATTGAAGGAAAACGATCGCTCACTTTTGGTCGGCACCAAGTCTTTTGGAAAAGGTCTTGTGCAGGCGATCCAAAAACTCGATGACGGCTCGGGCATGAATTACAGTATTGCCAAATACCTGACTGCAGGAGGCAATTACATTCACAAAAAAGGCATCTTGCCCAATATCGAAGTTAAATTGTCGGACGACGAATACAAGAAAGGATTGGGTCCCTGGTGGATCGATCCAACTTTCAAACGTTTCAATCGCGAGCCTCAAGATGGTTTTGACATTCAGCTGCTAGCTGCCTTAGCGGAAGCAAAAAATGAAGTCAAAAAAGCCAAAGGTCTGCCTACCGAACCCTTCAAAGATGAAGACGTGAGAAAGCAAATTCTGGCCAAACTGGCAAAACCGGCGATCGACACCAAAAAAGCGGCCCAAGCCCAAGTGGACAATAACAAAACGGGACGGGCCGCAGCCGATTTTGCACCGTCGAAGGCAGCTGGAGTGCCGACGCGCGATTAGTCGCAGCCGAACTATTGAATTTATTGATCCAGTTCTTGCTGCGCCAGGCTGACGCCGTTTTCAGCTGCTTGTGAAAACCAATGCTTTGCCATTTCCGTATCAGCAGCCGTTCCGCGCCCTTCGCGAAACATAACGGCCAGATCGTACTGCGCTCTGGCGGAGCCGTGCTCCGCGGCCAGCTTATACCACTGAAAAGCTTTCTCCAGATTTTGTTCTACGCCGTCGCCGCGGTCATATATAAGACCGACACAAAAGGCTGCATCAAAATCCCCGTTCTCGGCAGCCCGGGAAAACAGCTCTATCGCTTTTGCCACATCGCGCCTGACGCCGCTTCCTCTTAAATACAGGTCGGCCAGATTATATTGAGCAACTGCATTATTTTGGGCAGCGGCTCGCTCATACCAGATGGCCGCCTCGCCTGCATTTTTTGCTACAAGGCGGCCTTCAATATAGAAAAAGGCCAGACTGCATTGAGCGAGCGCGTCACCGGCTTCAGCGCGCCTTAATACTTCATCGAGAGGGGTCGATTTAGACATTGAAATCAGGCCTTTTGGAAAGTCATCCTGGCACCACCAGTGGTTGCAACAGAATGACCTTCAGGGTCTTTCCCTTTTGAAGTTTGCATGGCTGAGTGCAACAGAGAAACCAATGCGCGTGATATTCTGATCTAATGCAATCATTGGTTATCAATTTAAAAGAGTGCCGTGCATTTCAGATCTTCCAGCATAACAACAAAACGCGCAACTGCAAGCGGGCGAAATAGCACAGGAGCTCAAGCGGCCGAATTCGCTGCTTCGCTTACTGTTCTGGTTTTGTTTTTCGTCATTCCATTGCTCGACCTGGGTGTGATACCCATACGCTGGGGACTGGCAAACCATCTGGTGACAAGCTATTCAGTCAATTTCGCCAGGGCCGAGACACTCTCTCGAGCCTTCGATCAACTCGAGGAAGACACCAATCTGTCCGATCTTCTCAAGAAAATCGGTGGAGTCAATGCAAAGCGATTGAGGCTGGCCATGGTAATCACAAAGCCAGGAAGCATCGACAAGAAATTAGTCATCGAAGAACCCAAGCATATTCCTTCAGCGTGGCTGCCGGATGCGCAGGGCGGACCCTTTCAATATGAATTGGAGCTTTTGGCAACAGTGGAGATATCGCCGCTCATATTGATCAATCTGGGAGAGAAAAAAATTCCCGGATTGAATGCTCCCTTTACAGTCACCATGCTCAGTTCGTCGCACTGGGAAAATCTCGGTAGAAATCCCAACACCAACGAGTTTTTCATGAATGAATAAAGTGGTGCAACTGGAGCTTTCCCTGACCAGTGGTGCAGAACGTATTGATACCGTATTTGATGGCATAGCCGAGCCCGGGCACGACCACTGAGCGCTGGTGAAGACGAGCAGGTATGAGCTACAGCCGCTCAGTTCGCCTGAAAAACGTAGTCCCTTTGCACAGCGGAAAAATGCTTGTCTTTTGCCAGTTTGTGCTCGCATTCAAGCAGCTTGCCTTTCTCGACTTTGATCACATAACAGGTCAGTTCACCCTCACCTATGGTTTCCAGAACTTCACCATGTATATCTTTGAATATCTCAGTCACTTCCTTGGCATCCGCGTCGCGCTGGGGCATGACCAAAAGCACATCTTCAACAAACGCCGGTGCCCTGGACGGCTTTGCGGACGCAGGCGGGCGAGTCGGAATTTTCACTTTGGGCTCTTCACAAAGAGCGGCATTCTGAGCGGTGAAAGCAAAAATCAACGCCAAGAAGAGAGCGCTTCTCAGCGCCTGAACAAGAAGGAGATATGGCTCCATTTAGCTCTCCTCAATTTCTAATAACGACCGGGCGGGTCGCGCAAGGGGACGGCATCGAGATCGGAAAAGCCGCTCATTTAGGGCGTTGAAGAGGGTTATCAACTCTGCAAGTCAGGTTACTAAGAAAAATTCCGGGAAAGAGATAGCACTCCGAAGCCTCCAAATTACTGAATTACCACCCGGTTGTCAAGCGAACTTAATGTTGCTGCCTGCCGGGGCGCGGCTCAGGAGCGTTTTTAAGAAGGATCCATTCAATACCGAGCTTAAAGCGAAATACTGTGACAAGAACTGTAAGAAATAAGCTCCGGTTGTTCAATTGAGCAGTTCAAGGGCGTACCATTAGTGGCCTAGACGCTCCTTTTAAGGCGGACGAATCATATGTGTGGGCTGATTGCTATCACGGGCACTCCTGGATCAGCCTATGACGTGTTTTTCGGCTTGATGAACCTGCAACATCGAGGCCAGGACGGAGCCGGAATACTTACTATCGATACGAAAAAGAAAGGCAATTTTCACCTGACAAAGGGAAGCGGCCTGGTAGAAAACGTATTTTCCGAGCGTTCTTTCAAGACATTGACCGGATATGCGGCGCTCGGGCACTCAAGGTACGCCACTGTCGGTCGCAACGATCCTAATATGCTGCAGCCCTTCCTCGACTACGAAAGCGGGCTCGGGCTGGCACACAATGGCAATATAGTCAATTTCTATAAGCTCAGAGAAGAGCTATATCACTCGAAGACACGCACGCCTGCCTGGGTGGAATCCGATTCGGAGCTGATGTTGAAGCTGCTTTGCGAGGGGTTGACGCCGGGACCAATTAATTTTGCAAACGCACAGGCAGCCGTAAGGCGCATGATGGACAAACTGGTGGGCAGCTATTCCGTCATCTGCCTGACCGGAGACGGCGACATATTTGGCTTTCGTGATCCGGACGGCATACGTCCCCTTTGCCTGGGCAAACGCGTTCAAGAGGATGGCAGCACAGTATATGCAATGGCCAGCGAGTCGATCGCTCTTAACTTCCTGGGCTTCACGGATGTCGAAGATGTACAGACCGGAGAGCTTGTCTATATATCGAAGAACGGCGTCATTGACCGCAAGATCATAAGACAAGACTCGATCTCACCTTGCATGTTCGAATGGGTTTATTTCGCTCGCGTCGAGTCAGAGATTGATTCGACCTCGGTATACAACGCCAGGTTCAAACTTGGTCAGGTGCTGGCCCGTCAATTGATGAAAGAAAATATCACCGCCGACGTCGTGGTGCCGGTGCCCGAGACCAGCCGCTGCTCAGCAATCGCAGTAGCAGAAACTATGGGCATTCCATTTAGAGAACTTTTGATCAAAAACAGGTATGTCAATCGAACTTTCATTCTGGACGATCAAGAAAGCCGTCAGGAAGCGATTCGGCGCAAACTGTTTCCGATCGGACACGAGTTTGATGGGAAGAGCTGCTTAATTGTCGACGACAGCATCGTGCGCGGCAATACGTCCAAGCAGATTGTCAAACTGATTCGACTGGCCGGTGCCAAGGAGGTCATTCTTCTTTCTACTTGCCCTCCCCTGATCAGTCCCTGCTACTACGGCATCGATTTCCCGAGCGCTAAAGAATTGGTGGCACACGATCGCACCAATGACGAAATTGCCGAAATTCTCGGCGTAGACAGAGTGATTTTCCAAACCATCGATGGTCTGAAGGAAGCCCTGGAAAGCCAGTCTTTATGTATGGGATGTCTGACTGGAAAGTATCCGACCGACATTTCATCGGGTGTTGCTTTTGAAGCGATGCGCACGCGTGATCGTGAGTCTGCAGTGAAGAAGTCTTCGTGCTGAGGTTGACCGAGGGTATAGACAGTGGCAAAGGAAAAAAATCCGAAAAGTCCCAAAGATCTGGAGCTGATCTACGAAGGCTCGGTGAAGCGCGTTTTCAAAACAAGCGAAAATCCGGATCGCCTGTACTTCCATTTCACGGATGACTATTCCGTCTTCGATTGGGGCAAAATGCCGGACACAATCGAAAACAAAGGTCGCGCCCTGGCAAAGATGGGCGCGTTCTTTTTTGAACAGTTGGGTTCTCCGGAAATCTTCAAGCGCCTCAAAGGCAACCAGCATCTCTCCAATTTCGACAAGGCTTTTCTGGATGCTCGTTTCAAACATCCGGTCTTCGACGGTGTCTGCGGCGTCACGAATTTCGGACTGCCGCATCATTTTAAAGACTTGATCGAAGACGACAATAAAAACGCCTCCCTTTTGCAATCTATTCTAGGTGCGACCACACTGATGGAAGTGTTGACGGCAAGAGTAGAGCGGCCGGAATTGCATCAGATTGACGGGCAGCCCACCTATTTCTATCCGCATACGCAGGCTCAGTCACAGGCACAAATGACAGGGCGCCGGCTGGTGCCCCTGGAAATTGTATTTCGCTTCGGCATGCCGGCAGGCAGCTCACTGAAAGAGCGCCTGGAGAAAAATTCCGATTATGCCAGACAGCTGGGTTTGAAAAAATTACCCAAAGAAGGAGACTGGCTGGAGCGGCCGGTGCTCGAATTTTTCACCAAATTGGAACCGAAGGACAGGCTGCTTTCCACTCAGGAAGCCGCGCACATCTCAGGGCTGAATGCCTTCGAATTCGAGTATCTGACTGAAATGTCATATCAGGCTGCCCTGGCACTTTTTGTTCTTTTTGCCGAGAAAGGAATTGAGTTGTGGGACGGCAAGTTTGAAATGATCATCGACTATGGCGCTCACAAAGATGGTGAAAGGACCGGCTCTTCCACTGGCGGTGTCTTACTTCTGGCAGACAGTGTCGGACCTGATGAGTTGAGATTGATCTATAAAGGCGTGCATCTTTCAAAAGAAATGATCCGCCGCATTTATCGAGGCACTCCCTGGGAAGAGTCGCTCAAAAGGGCCCAGCTGATGGCCAAAGGACGCGGCGTTGCAGACTGGAAAGGCATTGCTCTGAGCGAGTTGAAGTCATCACCCCAGGTTCTTGCCGGCGATGAGAAGGCAGCCGTAGACAAACTTTACGGCACCCTGGCCAATCATTTGATTGGTGAGCCGGTTTTTGCCGATCATCCCACTCTCGATCAGTTCGTCAATGAACTGCCGGCCAAGCTGAAAGGTGAGGCATCCGTACCAGCTCCATCTGGTAAGAGGTAGGCAATGGCAACCGGCAAACTGGAAGGCAAAATCAATGTCATGGTCGTAGGCGGCGGCGGCCGCGAACATGCTCTTTGCTGGAAAATTGCCCAGAGCAAGCATGCCGGCACCATATATTGTGCGCCAGGCAACGGCGGCACGGCACAAGAGACCGGTATTAAAAACGTCAATCTGCAGGTGTCGGATTTTGCCGGACTGACTCAGTTCGCCCTCGACAATGCGGTTGATCTGGTCGTAATCGGGCCGGACAATCCGCTCGCCGATGGCATTGTCGACTATATGGAAGGCAAAGGTCTGACTGTCTTTGGACCAGATAAAGAAGCGGCCAAACTGGAATGGAGCAAAGCTCATTCCAAGCAATTCATGCTCGACCACAAAATTCCAACAGCTAGATTTTCAGTAGTGCATGATTTTGAATCCGGCCAAAAATTCGTCCAGGAAAATCATTGGGCGCGCGTCATCAAGGCCGATGGATTAGCGCTGGGAAAAGGCGTCTTCGTTTGCGACACACTGGAAGATTGCCATCAGGCACTGAAGGCAATCTTCAAAGACGGGCGCTTCGGTGAAGCCGGATCGACTGTTGTGATTGAAGAAAAATTGATCGGCGAAGAACTTTCTCTCTTGCTTTTGATCGATGGCCAATCGGTAATGCCTCTTTCTGCCTGCCAGGACCATAAGCGCCGATTCGACGGCGACAGGGGCCCTAATACCGGCGGCATGGGTGCATATTCTCCAGTGCGCCTATTCGACAAGCACAAAGATGCCATTGAAAAACAGCTGATCGAGCCAATTGAAGCAGCTCTCAAAAATGGCACAATGAATTTCAAGGGCATGCTTTTTGCCGGCATACTTGTAGGACTTCCGGAAACGGAAAGTAAAACCCAGTCAAATGGTGCCGCCCCAATTCCCTATGTTCTGGAATTCAATGCACGCTTCGGCGACCCGGAAACGCAAGCGCTGATGCCTCGCCTCAAATCGGATCTCTTGCCTTTGCTCTGGGCCAGCGCCAAAGGCGGACTGGCAATGGAGGTAATCGAATGGTTCGACAAGGCCAGTGTTTGCGTTGTTCTCTCAGCGGAGCAGTATCCTGAATCTTCATCCAAAGGCAAAGAAATTGAAGTGGGTCAATTGCCAAAAGACGCATTTTTGTTTCACGCCGGCACACAACTGGAGGGCGGCAAGCTTCTCACCAATGGCGGCCGAGTACTGGCTCTTACGGCACTGGGCGATTCAATCGAAACAGCACGTGAAAATGCATACAAGGCAATTGCCGGAGTAAAATTCGCCGACATGTCTTGCCGTTCGGATATTGCCTTGAAGGAGGTCGGACAATGTCTATCAACATAGCAGTCCTGGCTTCCGGCCGAGGATCGAATCTGGAAGCGATTTTGGAAGCTATTTCTCTGGGCAAACTGGACGCCAAAGTACAAGTTGTCCTGGTCAATGTCCCAGGCGCCGGCGCCATCGACATCGCCACCAAATATGGTGCAGCAACCGCGCTGGTGCCCAATCAAGGACTGAACAGAAAAGAGCACGAAGAGAAGGTAATTGCCGAGCTGAAAAAGCACGAGCTGGATTATATAGTTCTGGCCGGCTACATGCGGGTCTTATCTGCCAA
>CAZHEZ010000101.1:0-23487 GCA_964531315.1 uncultured Candidatus Obscuribacterales bacterium
GAGGCAATCCGCAAGCAAGCCAAGGAAGATTCGGAAACTCTTTTGAAACGAGCACAGCAACAGGCGGAAAATTACGATCGTGAAGCCAGAGAAAGGCAAAGCAAAATGTCAGAGGCCGAATCGAATCTCAATGACCAGATGCTGCGCCCCATAGGCGGTGGCAACATGAGATTGGTGCCGGAAGGAACAAATCTCTACATCAGGAATTATCGCTAGGTTCTTGCTTATTTTCTGGCGGTGTTTCAGCCGGGGGTTGTTCCACCTTTGGCTCGTCTTGCACAGCGGCTTCTGCCGGTGCGGCCGGTGCGCCGTCACCTGCAGGCTTCAAGTGTTCCGGCCAGGAGTCATGCTTCAAAAGTTCGGCCACTGCTTCTTCTCCTAATAGTGGAGGAGGAGCCAGATGTGCCAGTTCTGGAGTGTTGGCCAGAAGCGATCTGTAGGTTGCCGCCAGGGCCAATCCGTTCACCATGTAGGCAGGAATGCCGCCGACAAGGAAACAACAAAAGCCAAAGAAGTTGATGAAGTAGCCGACAATCGATAAAAGCACGAGCTGCCAGCGCGCTCCGTCACAAATTGTCCAACTGGCCTTGAGAGCTGCAATCGGTCCAAGTTTTTTTTCAACTACGAAGTATCCGGCAAATTGGAAGGAGATATAAAGAATGATGCCGGGGATGATGAAACACAGAAAACCCATAGCAATCGCGCTTTTGGAAAGAAGCGACACGATAAAGTAATTGGGCAAGTACTTGACGCATTTAAAACAATCGTCGGCACCGACCTTCTTTCCATCTAGAGACATGAGAAAAACGTTGATCATGCCGAGCTCAATGGTCATGGCAATTACGGCACTGACAAAGCCCAGAAGCAACTGCATGCCAATATTGTCGAGGGAGAGACTGCCGCCATATCCCATTACAAAACTGGCAAGCGGCACTAATGCTGCCATCAAGCCGTTCACACCAAGAACAGCCAGGAGCGGCCAGAACTTCGCCTTTGTTACCTCCCAGCCTTTGCCGATCACATCATCAAGGGCAAATTTTTCATCGGCGGTTTTAACTGGAACGACTTCCTGGCTCACGCTTTTTCTCCTACCTGATCGCTTTCTCTGCGCGCTTGAGGTGTGCCGGGAAGCACTTCCAAAAGAGTTCCGAATAGCCAACCTTGTCCGTAATGTACGCCTATTTCTTTGAGAATCGGGATATCGTCGCTATTCTCGATACCTTCGGCCACAATCTCCGCACCCAGTGATTTTGCCACATTGGCCAGACGCTTCATCAATCTGGCTTTAGCCGGTTCAATCGAGACTCCGGTAACGTATTTGCGATCTACTTTGACCAGATCGGGCTCCAACAAGATCAAAGTTTCCAGAGAGCTTCTGCCGAAACCAACATCATCAATGGCGACAAGAATGCCGGCTTGTTTGAGCGCATTGACATGATCGCGCATGTAGGCTGGATCTCCGACGAATTGCTGTTCGCTTATCTCGACACAGAAAACGCGGCCGTCTTGCTGGGTAGGAAAGAGAGACAACAATTGCTCGATGGGAGTATCAAGAAGAGTAGATGGAAAAATGTTCAAGTGAAAGCGCATGTTCTGCTTCACGCCATTGGTGGCCGCAATGCACAATTTGACGCAGGACAGATCGACGGTGGTAAGAATATTGTTTTCCACGCAGACTCTAAAGAAATCGGCAGGACTTTCGAAAGCACCGTCAGGCCCTCTGGAAAGAATCTCATAGCCTGCCACTTGCTCGGTCGAGAGGTCGATAATCGGCTGAAACACAGTTCTGAAGGCGCTGGCATCGCATAAAACGTCGACAATGTCTCTTGCCACCGGACCTTCATCTTCCGAAGCACCATCGCGCGCGACGGAGACTCTGTTCTTTCCTGAGAGCTTGCTTCGCTTGAGAGCAGAGCGAGTAAGAGTAAGAACTTCTTCGAGCGAAGACACCTTCTGGGGCAGTGTCGCCACGCCGGCACTGACAGTTAGATGGATCAAATCGGAAGCATTGCGAAGCGGGCTGTCCGAAACGGACAGTCTTATTCTTTCCGCCACTTTCATTGCATAAGCAAGTTGAGTGTCGGGAAGGAGAACGAGAAATTCGTCTCGGCCGATCCGACCGACATGATCGGAAGGGCGAAGTGTATTGCCGATGCGGCGGGAAAGTTCCTTCAAAATCACATCGCCGACAGCATGACCAAGGCCCTCGTTGACGCGACGGAAATTGTCTATATTGAGCAGCATGCCGACCAGCTGGGCACCGGCTCGACCGGCGCGATTCTGCTCGGCAATCAGCGACTGCTCTAAGCCGCGAACGTTGAGCACCTCTGTCAGCAAGTCCTTGTTTGCCAATTTATCAAGGTGCGATTGCGCAGAATTCAACTGATCTTCCAATAACTGATTGCGTTCTTTCAGAGATTCAACAGTGTTCTGCCAATTTTTGGACATCAGGAA
The DNA here is from genome assembly GCA_964531315.1 of uncultured Candidatus Obscuribacterales bacterium. Classification (GTDB taxonomy): domain Bacteria; phylum Cyanobacteriota; class Vampirovibrionia; order Obscuribacterales; family Obscuribacteraceae; genus QKMZ01. Next base: position 2,455 of record CAZHEZ010000101.1, read on the forward strand.
GGTGCCCAGACCAAGCAGACCCAGGAAGGTGATTAAAAGTACGCCTACCAGCACCTGATAATTCGGAAGCGAACTGTATTGTCCAATGCGCTGCTCCAGCAGTTTGATTTGCTCGTTCTCCAGACGCTCTACCGAAGCCGCCGCAGCATTGGATTGAACCAGTGCATTGTCGGACATTTCCAGCGTGCGCGGCAGCTTGAAATTTTGGTCCTTGCGGGAATTCATCGCCCCGCGCAAAGACACAATTGAGCTCTGCAATTCGTTTTCCAGCCGCCTGATTTGCTCGGTGGTCGGCGTGTCATCGGAATCTAAAGTTCTAAGAGAAAAGAGACGTTCGTTGACGCGCGCGACCGCCTCATTGAAGTCGTCTGCATGCCTGACGTCGCCCGATAAAACAAAGTCTCTTTGATAAAGCTGAGCTTCACGGAAATCAGACAGGACGCTCTGAAGATTGTCGAAAACCTTCTGGCGCTGCTCAATCCACTGCTTGATTTCTCGCGCCCCCGGATGCACCAGATACGGGCTGAAAAGTGCCAAAGCAACGGCGATCAGGGCAATCCCAAAACCGGCAACTATCTTTTTTTCGCTCGACCAACCGCTGAGCATTACAAGACCAGATCAGAAAAGAATAAACGTAAGAGTACTTTTCCCTATTTATAGCTTTCTACTAATACTCAACCTATAGCACGCCGGGGGTATCGGAATCATCTTGACAAAGAAGCAAATTGAGTATCAGCGACATTAATAGGCGGGTCAGCATGGTTGCCAGAGGCGACCGCTCGGGCGTCTGCGGCAATTTTTAATATTCGTGCCACACGTTTGACTGGCTTGACCGCATAAGTTGGGGGCACTTAGGCATCGCCCCCTTACTAAACATCTTCAGACGTCTTCCGCCTTCTTCCGGCTCTACAGAGCAAAGGAGAGTACATGACTGCAGCTTTTAACGCACCAGAGCGTGGTGACAGTGTCGTTGCCAATCAGGCAAAAACTTCAGATACTCCGCAATTTGACTTGAAGAGTCTCTATTCGGACATGAACTCGACTTTGGCAAGCACCGGGTCTGCGCATGAAAAAACGAGTGCTGGCCAACTCGACTTTGGCTCCGGCGACAAGCTCTATTCACTTTCGGCAAAATCGGCCAGCGCTGATAACTATTCGCCCGAGCAGCAAGGCTCTATGGCAGTGGCCAGAGCATTTGCCTCCTTCGACAATGGTTCGGGCAATGCCGGCGGCATCAAATTTGACGCGCAAGATGTATTGAATGGCGTTCAAGTCTTGGGCGACATGGACTATGTCAAACAGTCATTGAATCAAGGCAACACCGCCGGCGCCAAACAGTGGCTGGGCGAATTGCAGAATGACATGACTTCATTCCAGCAGGGACTATCAACAGATTCGCCGACAGGTTCTAGCGGTGCCGGACAAGAACAGCAAAGTGACGGACAGAATGGACAACATAACCATGAAAGACACGGGCATCACGGAAGACACCATGACTCTCAAGACAGCAGCAGCAGTGACAGCTCCGGAAGTGATAACTCCGGAAGCGACAGCTCCGGTTCCTCCAGCAGTGAATCGTCTGCCAGCGACAACAGTTCTGCTTCCAATTGCCCACCGGAGAATAGCAGCACATCAGGAGACTCAAGCAGTTCGCAACATTCTGACTGCGGAAGCGAAAGCGGCACTGAAAACAGTTCTGCAGGCACCGATAATGGTGGCACGCCAGGCGACTCATCCAGTTTTACGCCACAAGATTCAATGGTATTGCTGGCCAACGATATGCAACAACTTTCACAGGCTCTGGCCAGCGGTGACTCTGAAAAAGCTCAACAAATAATGGCGGCCATGGATCGCCACATGACAAACCTGATGATGCAACTGAATCCGGACTCCGCATCAGGGGCAACCAACGGCGATAGTCAGTCAGGTACCGATGTCGGTACAGGAACGGTCGATCAAACGCAGCCCGCAAGTGGTGATCAAACGAATTTCAATCCCCTGGATCCCGGTGGATTCCTGGGCAGACTGAATGGAATTTTGAATCCAGGAGACTTGACGAGCGGACTCACGCCTCCCAATCCGAGCGACATATTGGGAAGTTTGCCCCAGCCCGGTGATATCTTGGGCAGCTTGCCGCAACCACCGAATCCAGCCGACATTCTCGGCAGTCTGCCACAGCCCGGCGACATCCTGGGCAGTTTACCAAAACCGCCGAATCCGCAAGACCTGCTGAACGACTTGCCTCAGTTGCCTGGATTGCCTAAATTACCAAACCCAGGCAACATACTGGGCAGCCTGCCTTCGCCCGGCGATCTGTTCAACATCTTCTAAGCCTTCAATTGAAAGGCGAGTATTCAACCAGATTCCAAGAAAGTGCCAGAGCGCGGGGTAAAAACTTCGCGTTCTCCACTTTAAAAGCAGTCTCTTTTGCCGCCGGCTGACCGGCAACACTTGGCATAAACGTTTCAATATTGCCGTTCAAAGCAAGACCAGCCCCCGTTTCAAAATCCAAGAACAACAATGCGGTTTCCCGACTAGCTTGTATGTTTCCCAGGGTATTGAACATGTTGTTGCCGGGATAATCCGTCCAGCGAACCGTATGTTCGTCAGCACTGACAAAGCCTGGAGCACCTCCGCGGTGCGATGCGTCGGCACCACCTTCGGCGGCATAGGAGCCGATGAAAAAAGTGTCGGCGCTATTGATCAAAGCCTGCATTTTTTCATCAAGATATGATTTATCTTCGCTCTTCTGAGCGGTGGTTACCCCAGTGCCATCTTCCAGAGATTCGGCAGGCTCACGCTTTTGAATGTACTTTGGACAATTCCCGTAGGCCCGATTGACCGTAACAATCAGTTTGTCTTGGCAATTCGCTTCACCAATCACTCGCATACGCCGGCGTCCGGCAAAGTCCATAAGCACAAGCGCGACAGGATCATTTGCAAAATTTCGCGATTGCAAAAGCGGTGCGGCACAATTTGTCAGATCACATTCGAGTGTCTGTTCGTCTCTGACGCGCAAGAATCCGGACTGACCACTGAGCGGCGTGATCCACAAACGCTTACTTTGATCGTGCCAGGTGATAGCGGCAAAATTGCGTTCTTCAACAAACTGACGAGCAGCCGCAGGCAATTCACTGTAAAAGGAACCTGACATGCGACTTGCTTGAGCTTGAACGCCGGCTAGCTTTTGCACTGCCAATTCACCTGAATGATATTTGCTCATTTCATCTCTCTTTGCCTTCTGCCAAAAGGCTTGATTCGTGCGCAAACCGCCAAAAGGAACTGTGGTGGACACGAAACATTACTAACCATTTAACTTAATTATACCGGTTAGGCAAATTTCCTAACCATCAAAAGATGTTTTAAAGGTTAAACTTTCATATATGGAATTCCAATTCACAGGCAACAATTTGGCGGCGGACTTCGTTAATACCGAGGTTATAGCCCACCAGGAAAGGACAGACCTGCTTGCTTCACCCCAATTGCTGTCCGCCTGGTTTGACTCGGCTGGTTGCGCAAGGGGCATCAAATGCACCGAAAAGGATCTGGAAAATGCCAGTGAACTGCGCGCTGCTTTGAGGCGCATATTTGACCGGGTCGTCCAGTCGAAGTCATTTCAGGCAAGTGATATGGAATTGCTGAACAAGCGAAGCAACCAACTGGTTCACTTTCTTTCCGGCACCAACAAACAATACAAAATCAACTTTCGGTTGGATTCGGCATCTGACGCTCTAGCCTTAATTGCCCAGAATTGCAGCGAGTTACTTGCCTCTGGGCGCTTGCAGTCGATAAGAAAATGCGCCAGCGACAAGTGCATTCTCTATTTCGTCGATACGTCGAAAAACCAACAAAGACAGTGGTGCAGTATGGAAACGTGCGGCAACCGAGAGAAAGTCCGCAAGCACTACGATAGAAATAAAACGCGCTAGGGCTCGACTATGATGAAGAAACCCAGATACCAACGTCGCCATCATTTGCCACTTTCACATGTCTGGGCTTTTGGTGCGTGAACTGTTCAAACCAATTTTGATGCTGCGTAAAATTGATGCAATCGCAATTGCCCGTCTGGTCATAATGAAACACCGCATCCGGCAAACCTGCGGACTGGAGTTCGTCGTGGTTTGCGCCGATTGCCCTGGCAATGCCGGTTCTTTCTTCGGGAGTCAAGTTTCCCCAGAAACGGCCCAGAGCGAGATTTTCCTGCAACCCGTCTGAGACCGGTGCATTCATGCGGTCAAGAGCAAGATGCTCTAAAGTCTTTGCTGAACTTAAATCATCGCCGGGCATGAATTGGTCCCTGAGTGTAGTAAGGCAGGCGGTCCGAATAGCAATAGCGTGCCAAGGCAACTTAACAGCCAGATAACAGGCGAATCAGGAAAGGGAAAGGGCAAGAGAGGAAAAAATATGAAAGAAAAGCGCCGCAAGGAGCGGCGCTTTGTTGTTTTCTTAATGCCGGGCGATGCATGGCATCGCCCCTTCAGAGTAGGGGACGATGCCGTTCGACAATCTAATAGATGTAGAGCATCTCGCGGAATTTCGGCAACGGCCACAAAGAGTCGTCAACCATCACTTCCAACTCGTCGGCAACTGCGCGCACTTCGTTCATCGCCGGAATCACACGTTGTTGGTAGAACTTAGCCTCAGCGGTGTGTTCGTCTTCAATGTGATCTTCACCACGTTGTTCGTGGCGCAGCATGTCCAGCACCTCAATAGCTGTCTTAAGGCGAGCGATTCGATCGCAGACGTCCTTAAGCATATTCTCTTGATGGGCCAGATTGATGCCGCCGACTGCAGCTTTCGTTTGCACGATTGCCGTGGCCAGGCGAGTTTGATACTCGATAGCCACAGGCAAGATCATTGTCGTCGCCATGCTGGAGGTGAGCAGCGATTCAACGTTTATCACCTTGCAGTAATTTTCCAGCAAGATGTGATAACGACTGACCAGCTCATCTTCTTTGAATACACCGTAACGCTCGAAAAGCTCTTTTGCTTCCGGCTCTACCAATACCGGCAGAGCTTCCGGCAGATTCTTCAGATTAGCCAATCCTCTGCGTGAGGCTTCTTCATGCCATTGCTCGGAGTAGTTGTCTCCGTTGAAAAGCACACGTTTGTGATCGGAGAGTGTCTTGACCAGGACGCCGTTGATTGCAGCTTTGACGTCTCCGCCCTTCTTGGATGCTTTCTCGATTTCCTCAGCGAGATAATCCATGGAGTCTGCCACCATCGTGTTGAGCACGGTGTTGGGCATGGCAATGGACTGACTGGAGCCGACCGCGCGGAACTCGAACTTGTTGCCGGTGAAAGCAAAAGGTGAGGTGCGGTTGCGATCCGAATCATCTTTAAGGATATCGGGCAGCATCGAAACGCCTGGTTTGACCATGGCGCCGACCTTCTTGTCTGCGGCTTTGCCGGAGATGATGTTGTCGACGACTTTGATCAGCGCATCGCCAAGATAGATTGACATAATCGCCGGCGGTGCTTCGTTGGCACCGAGACGATGGTCATTCCCGGCGGTGGCAATACTGGCGCGCAGGAGTTTCGCGTATTTATCAACAGCGCGAATTACTGCGGCCAGAACGACCAGGAATTGCAGATTTTCTTGCGTGTTGTCGCCGGGCTCGAGCAGGTTGTTGCCTTTATCGTCGGCCAGAGACCAGTTGTTGTGCTTGCCGCTGCCATTGACGCCGCTGAACGGTTTTTCGTGGAACAGGCAGCGAAGACCATGTTTTTGTGCAGTCTTTCTGAAGACTTCCATCAGCACCATATTGTGATCTGTCGCCAGGTTGCAACTTTCGAAAATGGGAGCCACTTCAAACTGAGCAGGGGCAACTTCGTTGTGACGGGTTTTCACCGGTACGCCCAGTCTGTACAGTTCGTGCTCGGCATCCATCATGAAGGCAAGCACGCGCTCGCGGATAGATCCCCAGTAATGATCTTCCATTTCCTGTCCTTTGGGAGGACGGGCACCAAACAAGGCGCGGCCGGCATTGATCAGGTCCGGACGGCTCAAGTAGAAGCCTTCGTCGATCAGGAAATATTCTTGTTCTGGTCCGACGGTGCAATTGACACGTTGCACTTCTTTGTTGCCGATCGCATGCAGCAGGCGTACAGTCGATTTGCTGATCGCCTCCAGTGAACGCAAAAGCGGTGTCTTGACGTCGAGCGCATGTCCACTGAACGAACAGAACACCGACGGAATGCAGAGAGTTCTGCCGTTGGCGCTGTCCATCAGGAAGGCGGGGCTGGAAGGATCCCAGCCGGTATAGCCGCGCGCTTCAAATGTCGAACGAATGCCGCCTGACGGAAAGCTGGATGCGTCCGGCTCGCCTTGCACGAGCATCTTGCCGGGAAATTCCAGGATGGCACCGTCATCGCCGCTGTGAGCCAGGAATGAGTCATGCTTTTCTGCGGTGTAGCCATGCAGAGGAGCAAACCAGTGAGTGAAGTGCGTTGCGCCACGGGCAATCGCCCAGTCCTTCATGGCGTTTGCAACAGTGTCAGCCATGGCTGGATCGAGTTGCTCGCCATGATCGAGGCAGCGCATAACCGCTTTGTATACCGTCTTCGGCAACAGGGCGCGCATTGTCTGCCGATTGAAAACGTTGGAGCCGAAAATTTCATTTACCGGTTGACTGGTATAGTCGATAGATGTCGAAAGCGGCTGCCTATCAGCCATCGAAGCCACTATCCGCTTACGTCCGTTTGCATGCGCAGTATTGCTATCCTTCGACACGTGAATCTTGGACCTCTTCTCGTTGTGAATTGTGTTTGTCATTCTGTCCCTCACTTTCCGCCTGTTATACGCCTTTATTAATTGTTGGTATGTATTTCAAACCTTCTGTCTAACCGCTTTTCTAGATACCGATCGCTTTGAGAATTACTCTCTTTCTTCGCTGACCATCGAACTCCGCATAGAAAATCTGCTCCCAGGGACCGAGGTCGAGCTTGCCCTCCGTCACCGGCACCATCACCTGGTGATTAATCAAGATCCGCTTCAAATGCGCATCTCCATTGTCCTCACCGGTCTGGTGATGTTTGTAATTCGGATTGACCGGCGCCAGCCTTTCTAGCCATTCACCAATGTCTTGAATCAATCCGTTTTCCCAATCATTTATATATACACCAGCCGTTATATGCATGGCCGAGACAAGAATGAAGCCTTCCCGAAGTCCGCTCTCAGTAAGGAATTCCTGCACTTCGTCAGTAATTCGTATAAATTCGTGTCGCTTCTTGGTATCAAACCACAAATACTTAGTATGCGACTTCAGCGAGTCGGAAACCTTCACGGCTGCTTGCTCCCGTATATATGATCAATAACTCGTGGGCAATACTCTTATGGAATATGCGCGTACGAGCCCGGTATTAGAGTGTACCTCTATTCCATTTAATGTTCTAGTATTTGCTAAGTTTCAAATCGCCCAGCGATCAGCCTTTCGAACGCACCGAGCCTATATGGGCGTCATTCAGCTCTTGGCCCTGCCATCAATCTGAAATAAAGGATTTGAGCCAGTCAGCGTGGAGCGCAAGAGCGTCGGAGCGCCATCACCCAGATTCAGTCTCGTTTTAATGCGCGACGTGAAGCTGCCGTTTGTACCCGTTAAATCCAGGCTGCCAGCCACTCTCGAAAGACCAGGTGTCTCGGCGCGCGCAATGCCGGAAAGACTATTCCATGGATTGTTCAAATCAACTCTTTGCAGCGCTTTTAAGGCTTCGTCATAGTTGAGTTTCACAGGCTGCTTGAGATTAGTCAGTCCATAGGTTTTGGTATCAGCAGAAGCCATGTAGTCGTGCAGGAAAGCTTCCTTCATCTTGTGATCCAGAACCACTGCTTGCACGTCCAGATCGGCACCGGCTGCAATTGGCGCATTGCCCTTGCCGACGAAGAAGGTAGTGTTCTCGCCGGCATTGATGATGCCGAGAGAATCTTTGGGCACAGAGCGCAAGTCAGGCACAGACGGCACGCCGGGCGCCTCTACATAGGGATTTTGCAAATGCACCGAGAATTGGCCCGGCTTTTGCACAACGCCTGTTTCCACGGAATCTGCCAGTCCCGGCAATTTCCAACTCATGCGTCCGGCGCGTGGGTCGATGACGCGCCCGTATTCAACACTAAATGGTTTCGGTGACGGCAATAGACGGCTTGCTCCCAGAGCATCTGCAGTGTCGGTGCCGGTCATCAAACCGGGTTTAATCTTGGTGCCGGGTCCTTTGAATAACAGGTCGTCCGGTAAGGCCCGACGCAGGGGAAACTCCGCCTTTTCCGCCACGGCATACGAGAGATTGCGCGCAAACGCTGAATTTTCCAGAGCGCTTAGCCCAAGCTTGCTGCCCAAACCGGCTGCCGGTAAGGTTTCTACAAACATGGCTCCCTCGCGTCCTATGCCCAGGGCGCCCTGACGAGCAACAGCAATGCGCTTCTCGCGGGTATCGGCGTCGCCCGCGGCAGAGAGAAAGCTCGAGACCTTGGGCAAAAGGCGGCAACTTTCGGCCAGAACAGCGCCTCCGGCAATCAGAGTGCCGATTACAGGGGCGCGGCGGAAGAGAACCGTGGCGCCAAAGCCGATCGCGCCGGCTATTGCCGAATTTTCAAGGACCTGTACGGGTCTCTGGGTGACATCATTGAACACTTCCTCCATGATTGCGCTTGGAGCCTGGGAGATCGTCCGGCCGACGACATCCAGTTGATTTTCTGTTCTTTGTGTCCAACCTTCGGTCACACAAGCGCTCCGTTTTCAAGGGCAAAAGGCCTTCTGGCTAAGATCAGGCCTTAGCTTATTTAATAAATAGCGCTCAGTCATTGGGGAAAGTACGAGCAGGGCTTAAAACGACCACAGGCTGGCAAAACAGCTATATGGGCCGGCAGCCGAAATATTAAAGACTCTTGTTGTTGAGTTTGGAGCTGGTTCTCAAATTAGAAGGCAGCACCTCACCCTTTACAGGATCCTTGGCCTTGTCAGAACCTTCTGCGTTTTCGGGCTTGGCGTCGCCTGCAGCATTGCCGTCTTCCGTCGTACCTGTCTTGACCTTGCTTTTCGCCTCTTCGGACTTAATCACTTCCAGCCGGCGCTTTGCTTCAAACTGTCCAGGATCGACATTCAGTGCGCGATTGTAAGCGGCAACCGCTCCATCGACATCGCCCTTGCGCTCGTCTACACGTCCAAGATGAGCCCACAGTCCGGCGTGTGTCGGACTGATTTTGATGGCTTGCTCCAGCTCAGCCGATGCCAGTTTAAAATCACCCTTTGTTTCCGCCATCCAGGCCAGATCGACGTGAAGCGCAGCAGCCTGCGGTGCCAGCTTCACAGCCTGGGCCAACTGGCTGAAGGCCTCAGTTTGCTCGCCTTTGTCGGAAAGCAAATAGGCAAAGTCAGCATGTGCATACGGATCGGCAGGATTTTCAGCGAGGCTGTCTTTGTAAGTATCTTCAGCCATATCAAACTCGCCTTTGCTGGCCAGTGCAAATGCCAGTGAGCGTTTTATCGAGGCATTCGTCGGCGTGAAATCGAGCGCCCATTGCAGCTCTGCAATGGCGTTGTCCCATTTCTCTTTCTTACCGTATTCGAGCGCCTTGCGATAATGCATCCTGGCGCCCTTAGCCTTTAATTCGACCTTTTCAGAGTCAGTGAGCGGCACCGGCTCGCCCATGCCGAAGACCATCATCATTTCGGCCAGCGATCGCAGTGGGTGACCGGTCAAAAGCGAAACAATACAATAGTCTCTATGAGCGGCTTTCATGAGCGGCATATACATAATCGCCGCTTCCAATTCCAACTCGCTCATTTTCATATCGAATTGCGAAAAATAAAAACGTGCCAGATCAAAGTGATCGAGAGCCTGTGTTTGAGCCAATTGTTCAGCAGCTGCATCAACTTGTTTGACAAACTTGCCGTCTTTGTATACTGCTTTTTCACCGATATCCCTTTTCGTCGACTCTGATTTGATCAAGGCAGGATCTTCTTGCACAGCTGCATTACCGGCCATTGTTGCCGGTGCCATGAATAAACTGCCGGCCACAAGGGCGGCGGCAATCGATGCAGATTGAAAGCGTTTTACGCGAGGATCAAACACTTTTGCCAGTGCCTCCAAGATTCCGAAAATGCAAACGACGACGGCTCAAGCTTATTATTGCATCGGTTCCATTCATAACAAATGACCTAAATAACCGGTGATTTTCAGTGTTTACCCTAGTGCAGGAAATCGAGCCTACCTAGTCTCCACTGACTGCCACAATGGACATTTCATGCTGGTCGGCAAAGCGGACCATATCTTCCTGCTCGATCATCATCACTTCACCGGCAGCTACGGCAAGTATGCCTCCCGGCTTTCTGGCGATCATTGCATTGAGAGTGCGCAGCCCGGCTGCCGGAATATCAAAGCGTTGATCCTGCACAGGACGCGCAACCTTCACCACCACCACCGGGCCATCTGCCAGTTGAACGCCTCTCTTGATCGCCTCATCGGTTCCTTCAATCGCTTCAATGGCAATAATCATTCGATCCCGCACCACCACAGTTTGACCAATTTCCATGCGGGCCAGCTCTTTGGCGATTTTGTATCCGTAGTCGATATCCACATATTCTGCTGCCGTTGGTGTCCTATTAGTCAAGACGCCGACCTGGGGAAATAGTTGCGGCAAAAACTCAGATTGAGTGACAACTCGCATTCCATGCCTTTCCATAAAGCCGCCAACGGCTGTCTGGATGCTGCCGTCATTAAGATTGGCCAGCTTGCTCATTTCCTTGAGCGCGGTCAAATCGACTTTGAATATATTGCGCAGCAATTGCACCTTATTCAGTTTGCCGATGAAGACCACATCTTGTACGCCCTGCTTCTTCATCCATTCAAGATTGCGACCGAGCAGTCCGGGCGGAGATTCGAGCACCTCGTCGCAAAGCGGCTGCATGCGAGCAAATGCATCCTCGGTCAGACAAAGCGAGACGACCTTATAGTCCTTTTCTCGAGCCGATTGCGCCAGCATCGGCGGCAATTTCCCGTCCCCGGCAATGATCCCCAGGATACGCTTTGTGCTTGTTTCCATCTGATCTTTCTTTGTCAATGAACTAAGCATCTGCAATTACAACTCCGCCAAGGCGCCGATAAAGAGCGTGAGTCTAACACTTTCTTGGCATCCAATCCCGAAGCGTCTTTAATGCTGAAGCCGGCGAGCTTCGCCCTGCGGGTACTGCAAAAGTTTGCCAGCCGGCTTGAGCATTTTCCAGGCTGATTGTCTAAGATGAAAGCAGGCGCAGGCTGCCGAACTTTTAAATTTCTTGACATCAATGTTTGTGCAGCATTAAACTGAACTAAGACCGCCGGGGGCGCTTACCGGCTGGCAATTCCGGAGAGTTTTGATGAAATTATCAGCCCTGGCATCAGCGTCAGCCTTCTTGGCCCTCTGGGCGGCAGGCAGCGCGTGGCAAGGCGCCCAGGCACAGGGCCCCAGCGAAAACCCGAATATGGGTCATTTCTATATGGCTCGCCGCCAGGTCACAATTACTGACGAGGCACCCGCCGTCAACGACCAGCGCACAAACCCTCAACCTGGTGCGGCTGCCGGTCCTGGGGCTGCTCCCGGTATGGGACGCAACTTACCGAAAGCCGGTTGGACGCCTTATTCGCAGTTTGTGCCTGGTTTGAGCACCAACCTGCCGAAAACCGTAAACGGCGTGCCGGTCCCTATAGTACCGGCGCCCGCTCCGTCCGGAATGAAGGGAAAAGCCGGCAAATTGAAAGGCTCCAAGGCGTCTACAATGGCAAAACCCCCATCGGCCGGGGTTCCGCAGATGAAGACCTACACACCCTATAAAGGTTATGGCGCTCCGCCCCAGATGGTGAAAGGTGGCGGTGGTGGCGCCCCCACTAGCACCGCTGCCAGCACGGCACCGCCCGGCATTAGCGGCAGTTCAGGCGGCGGCTATGGCGAAAATCAAGCCGAAACCAATGTGCGCGGCAGTGTTCTTCACTGGGCGCGCGTCAAACGCAAATCATTGAACTAGGCACAATTGCATTAGCGGCCGACAAGTCAGCGATTTTTAAAAATTGTTGAAGTGCATTTCAACGAGCAAACACGCAAACTTTCGCTTTGCTGGATAGCCTTTCTCTCCAGCAGTCGATCTGGCTTCGCTTGTGCTGGAGACTGGCTGCTGTGCGTCAAAAATTAAGAGACCATTTACTCACAGGTCCCTCACATTATCGCCGTAAGTTAGCAATGTAAGCAGCCAATCGAGATTTCAAACAAACAGATGGCTTGTCGAAATTTAGGAGATAGGATCATGAAATTCACAGCAGTAAAACCACAAGCATTGGCACCATTAGTAGTACTGGCATTCTTGAGCGCACCGGCAGCCCTGGCAGATACGCCCTTCACCTGGCATAAGATGATCGGACCAGTACAGCAAAAAGAAACCCAAATTTCCAGAGAGATTCAATACGCGTTCGACGCGGGTCTGCTTAATGGATATGAAATGGCGCAATTGCAGCGCGACCTCGATGGTGTGCGCGCCGAAAACGACTACTTCGCAATCGACAGCACCACCACTCGCAACACCGCGCCGGTCATGAAAAAACTCAATCGAATCGAAGCCGTGCTTGATGCGCACGCAGCCAGCAACTTAACTTGGGAGGTAGCATTAGTTCAAAACTAAGTTTGGAGATCGAAAGATTCCAAGGTCAAAATTCGAAACACTACATTTCTCCGAAGTTTCACATCATCAATCAAAATAATCGAAGAGAAGATCCTGGAATCCTAGACGACAGATTGCAAGCGCATCAGAAGAGAGCCGAGAGGCTCTCTTCTGATGCGCTTGCCTGATTCAAGGATTGAGTTAATACACCCCGCTATGCATACCAGCCGACTGACCACAAGCGTTCTGACCATGTAGGTTTTGCCAACCGAAGTCGCTAAAACTGACAACAGGATTCATATATTCGCTAACTCTCGCTTCGCCATCCTCAAAATCAATGCGAATGCTCTTGTCTTGTGCGTCTCTATCCAAAAAAGCAGGTTGAAATTCCAGCGAGCCATTACCCAGGTCAGTTACACGAGGCAGAGTGTTGACCTTGAAGTTGTGGCGGATCATCTCTTTTACGACGTTAGGCCAAATGCCACTAATAACGTCTTCGTTGATTAGTTGTTCCAACTTTGCCAGGTATGGATTTCCCTCACCCAGAGTTGCGTGCAAGGCATCTTGCACGGCTCTTAGAATCTGAACCGCCTCGGACTTAACGTCTTTCATGCAAATTCCCTCACAAGTGAATAGCCGACCGAGAATGGACCTCCCTACCTTAAGAGGGGAAGCGTTAGAATGACGTGATAATACTGGGGCAAGCAAAGAACATTCATGTCCAATCTAGTGCATGGTTTCATAAATACAACCGGTGATCTGGTTTTCACCACGACTTATCCGAGCGTAGAGGAACACTTCTCTGACGGACTCTGCCCTGTGCAGACAGATCTGGGGATTTCGACGAGGTTTCATTATGTAGACAGGGATGGAAAAATCATCATCAAGAGTTCGGAATCAGATTCTTACGCCCTGGTGGTGGCGCGACCATTTTCTGAAGGACTTGCGGCTGTAGCCTTCGCTTATCGAGACGGCAGAGGCTATATAAACAAACAAGGAGAGCTGATAATCGAACCGGATCCCTGCATCCTTGGATTCTCATTCAAGGAAGGTTTGACTCCAGTTTCGGTTGACGAAAAACTTGGCTACATGGATAGCAATGGGAAGCTGGCTATTTCTCCTCAATTTGATTGGATGAATCCACGTGATGCCAGTTGCCCTCGGAACGACCAATATTTTAGAGAACTCCTGTTCATGTTTTCATGTGGATTTGCAGTCGTACTGGAAGGTGTTATCGACCGCTGCAATTATATAAATCAGAGCGGTCAGTTGCTTTTAGCGAAAGACTCTCCCATATCTGCACATGGAAGGTTCTCCGAGGATCTGGCAGCAGTCTTGCTCAAGAATAAGTACGGTTATATTGATAGGTCCGGCGATCTGGTGATCGGGTTCAATCTAGATGCAGCCGAGCCATTTTCAGAGGGACTTGCCCAGGTCAAGGTAGGAAGTAAATGGGGCTACATCGACACAAAAGGCTGCCTAGTTATTGAACCGCAATTTGATAATTGCAGCCCGTTTACCGAGGGTCTGGCATATGTAGATAATGACTGCTCATCGGGTTATATTGACAAAACAGGCGCGATCAACATACAACGCCATGCGATGAGACCATTCCGAAATGGGTTGGCGGCGTACGGTGAGTCAGACAATTATGGCTATATCGACAGATCTGGAAATTACTCGATTGAGCCGAAATTTGCGCGTGCCGGCGATTTTTTTGACGAGCGTGCTCACGTCAGTTTCTACAAAGATTCCAACTGAATTTCACACTACCGACTGGCGGGCGAAATTCGGCGTCTCAACGATTTGTGGCAAGCATTTAAAAAACCGGAAATGGCTGGGTGCGGGGCGTTATCGGTCGAACGCACCTGGGGCACAAAGAGGGTAGACAGATAAAACGGATGTTCAATTAATTCGAAAATTCGACCTGGACTGTCCGTTTCATTGTGTTTCGCTTGTTCGCTCGTGTCCACTCCCGAAATCTTAAATCCAGCGTTTTCTAAGAGCGACTCATACTGCCTGGCTAAACCGAAATTGCAAAAGTATTCTTCGGTTGCATGAGTTTTTTGATAAATCTCAGCTGCCAGAGAACCTGGTGTAATCTCGACTTCCATCTTTTGTCCGGCTAGAGAACAAACCAATTTCGAGAGAAACAATTTGGATCCATAGGGATTGTATTCGGCGTGTTCCGCATCCTGGAAGTTCAGCACATTTCTGGCGAATTCGAGAATCGCATGCTGGCAGCCACCGCAAGTGCCAAGAAAAGGAATTTTGTTTTCGCGGGCGTACTTGATGCCCATCAACGCCCCTTCCAGACTCTTATATGGACTGGCTGTCGCCCCCCAAAAGCCGTCAAACTTCGAGAGATCATGAGCATTCTTTTCCAATTCTTCAGTTGGCAGCCAGACACATTCCGCATTTATGCCGGAACCCTTTCCTGAATGATTCAACGCAGGCTGCATCACCTGGTGGCTGACGTTGTCTTTTTGGAAATCACCAATTACGCCAATAGTTAATGTCACAAGATTCTCCCCATATCTGTAGTGGCTGACTTGTAAGCAATGTCTCTGGGTTATTAACGTTTGCGCGCTAAAACAATCCAGGCGGCATGTTTGGTTCCGCTTGGAAGAACAAAATTCGAACGAAAGAGTTTGTGTATCTCAAACAATTTTTCGATTGGCTGAAGAACCTCAACCGCCGAGAGCTGCGGTGGACCTTGCTCCGGCTCTTGCCTGACTTCATCTTTCGAACCAGCCATGCACAACCAGTAGCCATGATTGCTCAATGACTCTGATACACGCTGTGCAAATACGATTCTTTTCTCAGGAGTCATCACATGGTACACGCCACGGTCGAAGACAAAGTCGACGGAATCTTTTTTAACCGCATTTTCCTCGCAAATGTCCGCGACTGAAAAATCAACTTCCACTTTTGCAGCCTTAGCCTTTTCTCTTGCAGCCTCAATGGCCGTTGGAGAAATATCCGTGGCCACGACCCGGCATTTTTGTTCAGCCATCCAGATTGCATTGGTGCCCGTGCCGCAACCGATCTCCAATACCGGATGACCAGCCAATTTCAGTTCCTCAAAGGCGCTCTGAAGCTCAGGGGCAGGGGTGCCGATATCCCACGGCAAAGTCTCTGTAGCGCTTTTATACTTCTCTTCCCAATTTACTTCAGTATCCATAAGTTTTTCCTTCTTCAATTAAACACTGCAGCCTAAGCAGAATTTTCCAGCAGTCTCAAGATCAGATCTGAGTTTATTTGTCGCGATGGCGCGGTGCGAGCAGTTCCAGATAGATGTCTTTAAAAGTTTCATCGCCATAGCGATCGTGATGACGAACCCACTCCATTCCATAAACAAGGTCATCCTCATCGCGACCTTTAGGAGAAATATCCAGCAGTCTGTATATGCCGAGAAAATCTTCCAGTCCGCGGGAGAAGCATGAGTAGGTGTGATAAATGCTGCCGTCATCATCCTTTAAGAAGACGCTCATTCCCGGTCCTTCCGTAGACGGAAAGCCCGAGCCTACTTGATAGTTGTAATAGACCTCTTTTTGTTCGGCCAGGTTTGTAGAGAATGAAACATTGAAGTCAAAGTTGAAATCCGACTTTGCCGAGGAGACCCATTTGAAATTCCAACCCATGCGCTGGCGAAACAATTCTATTCGATCGATATCCGCGCGAGAGATTGTCACCATATTGGTGTCACGTGCTCTCAAATGACTCAGAGAAGGCTCGTAATGATCAGCTATGAGCGAACACGATTTGCATCCTTCAGTCCAATCGGACTGAAACATGAAGTGATAGACAATCAGCTGACGCTTGCCTGCAAACAAGTCGGACAGCGACTCAGTCTTATCGGGTCCTTCGAACTCATAGTTCTTTTCAACCTTGACCCAGGGGAGGCTTTGTCTCAGTTTAGTCACCTGATCGCGTTGGCGGGTCAGTTCCTTCTCTTTGACCAGTAGCTCTTTACGCTTAGCTACCCATTCTTCCTTTGATACAACATTTTGAGTCGGCATTGTCTGGTTCTCAAGTCTGGGGAGAAGATCCTATCATGATCTAGCATCCACACCGGCAATCAAGGTGGTGAGCAAGCACAGCGGATGATCTCACCAAAACACAAAAGGCTGGCATTTTTCCAATCTAGGGATATCATCTAATCAGCAACGATGGAGCCAAAAGATTGCAAGAATTGCGGCGTCACCAGTCTTTTTCAATACTCGCCATTGCATTGGTCGCAATAGCGACAACGACTACAATAATTTCGCCGCCAACAGCCTGTTCCTCACCAAAAACAGACAAGCTCGTTTCGGTCTGGAAATTTGAGCAGATCAGTCACATTGAAGGGCCGATAACACTTTTCATTGGCAACGCCGGCGTAAAAATGATCTGCCCTATACAGCACATGATTTGTGTTGCTGCACCGCCGAAATGGGAGGTGACAGTATTCAACGAGAAGGAAAAGTTGGGGATGATTTTCCCTTCCGATCAATGGGCGTGGCGCGGCTTTCGACTAGTCGACAAAGTTTTGAATTCCGAAGAAAAATCAAGAACGGCAACCAGGTGGAGAGGGCGTCCAGCCGAGATGGTCATTCGCACTGTCTCCACCTCCGATCCGATGAAAGAACAGGTAGAAATGCTCTACAGAGAAAGTGCCGGACGAGCGGTAGAGTTCAAATCGGAAGAATTCCTCTATGAAAAATGGCTGAAACTGGAACAGGGTCCTCGAAATTTCCTGTCCGGAATTTACCGAGTGCCAAACTTCGGCGGACTGATGCTGAAAAGAACTCGCAGCTATCCCAATGGCAGAGTGGATACAGCTCTTGAGACATTAACCTGCAGGGAAGTCAAAATTCCTGTATCCGAATTTGTCAGTCCGACAAATTTCAAAACGGCAAAGTCGATGAATCAATTGACGGAACAAAAAGGGAAAATCAAGCGAGCAGCAGACATGCTCGAAGATATGTTTCTCGACAAGAAATAGGTTTCTCCTTGTCTTCAAATACATGCGGCGCCTTGGACATATCCAATCAGCCGATGATCTCATCCGGCGTCAAGTTGGCACCTAATGTCACCGACCTCTTCAGATTTCTCGTCCTCACCCCACAGTTCCAAAAGTCGTTCTGCCAGGATTGTTTGTTCGGCAAGCAAAGCCTCCGCGATTCGCTCAACTCGTCGTTCGTTTTGCAAAATGATTTCTTTCGCTTTGCTGTAACACTCATCCAGAATTCGGCGCCATTCATTGTC
The DNA here is from genome assembly GCA_964531315.1 of uncultured Candidatus Obscuribacterales bacterium. GTDB lineage: Bacteria > Cyanobacteriota > Vampirovibrionia > Obscuribacterales > Obscuribacteraceae > QKMZ01. Next base: position 20,328 of record CAZHEZ010000101.1, read on the forward strand.
AATATCGTTGGAAAGCTGTGTTCCGACTTTCGTCTGCGCTTGCACGCTCTCTGTCAGCTTCACTGACATTGGTTCCAACCTGGACATGCCGAATTCGCTCACCATCAATCGTGCGATCATTGTTGCCTGCTCGAAATCATTGGCGGCGCCGGTGTCCTTGCAGCCCAAGAAGTGCTCTTGAGCCAGGCGTCCACCCATGGCAGTCATGACACGCGCTAGCAGCTGTTTTTCAGTATGTCCGTACCGGTCTCCAGTAGGATGGCTCTGCATAGAACCCATAGACTTGGTGCGAGGCTCGATTGTCACTTTCGTAATCGGATCGGCGCCCTCGGATTGCAGGAATTGCTGCACGATACAGTGCCCCGCCTCATGGAATGCGGTATTGCGCTTGTCTTGCTGCGACATTGTCAGAGCACGAGACAGCAATGGATCGCCGAATTGAACATAATCGATGCCGTGATCGAAGTCTTCCAGTGTAATCAGTTTTTCAAATTGTTCGTCTGCCGCTTTTCCTGCAAGCAATATCTCCAGGCGCTCGGCTGCAGCGATAGCAGCTTCGTTGCAGGCTTGCTCGATGTCCGCTCCAGAGAATTGTGGCGTGCGATTAGCCAGATCACGCAACCGGATTTTGCCGGAAAGCTTCATGTTTTTGGTGTGGATGGCGAAAATCTTCTCGCGACCTAGAGTATCGGGAAGATCGACATTGACCTGATAATCGAAGCGGCCGGGACGCTTGAGTGCTTCGTCGAGCGAATCCGGGATATTCGTAGCGGCCATAACAATAATGCCGCTGCTTGGCTCGAAACCTTGCATACTAACGAGCAGCTGGTTGAGGGTCTGGTCCCGCTCGGATTCTGCGCCCGAGCTGCCCTGACCGCGTTTTTTGCCAATCGCGTCAATCTCGTCGATGAAAATAATGGATGGCTTACCGGTCCGACGACGCGCTTCCACCGCCGCCTCAAAGAGCTTTCGCATGCGGCGCGCTCCCACTCCTACAAACTGCTCCATAAAAGAGGAGCCGCTTACAGCAAAGAAATTGGCTTCGACTTCTCCGGCAAGAGAGCGTGCCAGAAGGGTTTTGCCTGTGCCGGGAGGTCCCACAGCCAGGATGCCTTTGGGTATCTTGGCGCCAAATTGCTCGTACCAGGACGGCGATTTGAGCCATTTAGCCACACGCCTCAACTTAGCAATGGCCTCATCGCAGCCGGCGACATCATCAAAGGTCTTGTGATTCTCCGAGCACGATTCGACACTGATAGGGCTGTAGACTTCCATTCCCGGCACCTTAGCCGCGATTTTTACGAATGCCCCCCGGCGCCATAGCTCTAGACCCAACGCCACTGCAAATATGGTTAGCAAAGCCCAAAACGACCAATGCAGCGAAGCACACAAGTGCTCGAGTTTTGCGATTGCGGGGTTCTTACTAAATATCCCTGAAAAACCCATCACGATCAGTGAAAGCGCTGCCAGCGATAGCAAAATCGAAGTCAGGTCGTTTTTCTTCATGGGCACCTCTAAATAAGCTGGTAACCAAAACACTATGAATGGGCGCCCAGTCCAACATTTATTGCTCCAAAGGCGGCGCCATTCAGCCATAAGCCCTCTGACACTAGCGCGATGGTCGTCGCAATCAGGGCTTATTCCTATCGGTATTAACTTCTTTCCCTCACAGCTGCACCTGGACTGCATTATGTTAAGAATCTGGTAGCAATTATATTGGCGAGAGCGGTCATAATTGCTGGATGCGCCCTTGGAAGAATGCCTGCTTTTGAGGTAAGAATGACTATTGATAACGGTTTAGGGAAGAATGTCAAAACGAGATGCTGTTTTGTACTGAGCGCCAGCTTTCTTCTGGGCTGCCCGGGAATTGCCGAAAACATCGAGGAATTAAGCGAGCCCTATGAGGCAACGTTTGTACATGAAAAAGTAGTTCTGCCCGTTCCGCATGCGTGGAAACTCTTGAAGAAGCTCGATACACCAATGTTTCAAATCATTCAGTTTATTCCAGTTGGCGATAGTGACGACAAGCCGAGCAGGATGATTTCAATCATTACTTATCCAAAATTGCCGCCCAACATGACCGCAAAACAGATGTCGCTTACTTCGCGATCCGGCTTAGAGACTGTCGCTGCTACCGGAAATATCCTGGGAATTCTGCCCAAAGAAGTGCGCAAAGAACCGGCGATCACATCCTTTTCAGCAAAAGTAGGCGAAACTTTTTCGAGAGGAAAGACGGAACAAGACAAGGATGCGGCAAAGAAGGAAGGTGCAGAAAGCAAGGATGCGGCGCAAGGGAAACTTGAGTGGACCGACCTGGCCGAAAACGGTCTCAATGATGTGTCCTACGAATACTCATTGCACCATCCCACCGGCGGAGAATTTGAGGCGACAAGAGTGCTGATTGGCAAAGATGGTCTTCACTCCATGCGCTACCACTTCTATCGCTCTGAAGTATCTGCCTTGGAAAAACAAAGCGCAGAACAATTCATTCAATCAATCTCAATCAAGGATCTACAGTCTGGCAAATCCGACTAAACCTCTTTCAAATCAACGAGAGCCCATCACGTTGAAGCTAATCGCAACTCGTTCAACCTAACGCCGACTTAACGCCAACTCGTTCATTATAGGAACTTGTTCAGCCCGGGTCACATCCCCGAACTCCCACTCCCGTTTGCGTCTTAAGCCATTAAGCAGACTAGGAAGTGTCCCAGGGTAAACCCTACTTGACTTCTTTTTTGGTACCGATATACTTAACTCGATTTCGCAGAATTACTAAAATGAATAACCACGCGCTCGTGTGCCGCCGGATTCTTAAGCGTCACTCCGAGGCCCTCTTCATCGTTGCTTTTGTTCTTGCTGACTGCTTTCTCAGGGGCAGAGCAGTGACACTAGCTGCCTGGGCTGCCGTCCTCTATGTCGTGCTGCCGGCGATACGCACGTTGCAGACTTTGAATCCTGAAGGTCGACTGACTTACCTCAAGGCGTTTTATAAAACCGCCAGAGTGCAGCGCCTTACTCTGCTTCTCTTCTGGGTCTGTGGAATTCACTGGCTGGTAGATGCAGCAATCGATGCAAACCTTTTTACTGTCACTCCGGGCCAGTATCCCTCCATCTCATCGGCCTTGATAATGGGTGTCCTGCAACTCGCTCCCATAGCCTT
>CAZHEZ010000101.1:23497-27290 GCA_964531315.1 uncultured Candidatus Obscuribacterales bacterium
CTAGCCAGTCCAATACTCACTTACGCAATTGCTTGTTCCATTGCCATTCTGTGGCGAGCACGATTGAAGTCGACCAGGCAAGATCCCGATTTAATAGCCCAACGGCAAAAATGGTCTTGGACAACTCAATATCTCTTTCTAAGCGCGTTCGTCGGAGGCATTCTTTGCATTGCGCTGTACACGCATGGACCTGCGTACATGATCTCCAACTGGCTTCTGGCCTCGGCTCGCGATGCAAATCTTTTCCATGGAGACTGGGAGGAGAGAGCTTCGACGTGGCCGTCGAACCCTCAAACTGCCAATACGCAAGAGGTCGAAATACCCAATCGATTTGTAACCATACCAAGCTCCGGGTCGATTCCTGGACCGAGCGGGGGGTTAAGTACACAACCATCCACTCCTCCCGTCCCAGAGCTGCTCCCTTCACCGGAGACTCAATACACAGGCAACTGGGGCACACAGACCGTGGTTGTACAGGAGTCGGCAGCTCCATTCTTACCGGGCGTTGATCCAGATGGTGTATTTTCAAATCTTGCCTTCATTCAAGGTTTTGACACATTCGTCCTGAGCACGTTTTCAACCGCCGTTTTTCTGCTTTTGTTGCAACCCGTATTAAGGTTGAACGCGCTTTTGACTTCTTTCTGCTGGCGTGTGGTTTCGCCAACATCATTGTCAAACATAACTGAAGGATTTCTGGAAGCCTTACGCTTACCCACGCGCGGTTTGAATTTCAAGGAGGCAAATCCATTTTGGAGCAATGCAGCCAGAACCTTTCTCTGGCTTGTCGCTTGCTATGCAGGTTTATTTTGGCTTTTCGGTTTTTGCGGAGGTCCGCTTGGATATGCCATCCAAAGTTGGATGATGGCATCCACTGTCGATGCCGGTCTTGGCAGACAGTTTGATGCGCCTAATTGGATTTACAGTCCTCAGTTGCGGATTTCTCTGGGAGCGATCGTGGCGCTCTATGGTACAGCGCCGGTGGCAGTTATGGCAGCCGTCTTTCTACCATATGTAAAACAAAGACAGATAAACGTCAACTGCGACGGGCTCACGTTTGCACAGGGACCATTCCTGTCTCTTTGGGGACGTCAGTTTAGACTGTGGAGCGATCTCGGGAGCCTCACGGTCAAGAAAGTTGAGAAACCAAATAAGCCTCTGAGAGCACAATTCACTCTCAAGTTCCGAAGCGGTGGTCACATATCATTCAACAATTCGCAGATTTCAGCGCAAGATCTGAAAGTGCTTTTGGATGGGGTCGATCAGTATGCTGCTGCTTGCGCAGTCGACCCGGAAGTCCATTCGATCAGCCAGACGCTCATTGAAGCCGATAGGGAATCGGCCACCTCCGACGGTATCACAGATACCGCCATCGCCAGTATCCCTGCCGAGGAATTCAAATCGACCGTATTCGTACCTTTTGCCACAGGAGAATTCCTGCCCAATAGTCCAACCAGGATAATCAAACAGCTGGCCAGCAAACCACTGTGCGCCGTCTATCTAGCCCGCAATGAAGACGGGCGAATGGTGACTGTAAAACAGTTTTATCTCGCCGAGGAGAACGAAGAAACCAGAGCACTGGAAAAAATATTGAGACGTGAATACGAACTCTTGTCTGCCCTTGATCATCCAGGCATAGCAAAGGTGCTCAGTTCATTTACGCATGACAAATCGACTTTTCTAGTCATTGAACATAGGCTGGGAAACGACATGCGTGCTGTCGTGAAAGAGCATGGAGCAAGATCAGAGAGTCTGACCATCTCTTGGGCGAAACAAATATGTGAAATCATGAAATATCTGCACGGTCGCGAACCAGCCGTCTTGCACAGAGATCTCACACCGGACAATGTAATTGTCGGAGAGGATGGACAGCTGAGATTGATAGACTTCGGGGCGGCTCGCGAATTTCTCGATGGCATCACTGGAACAATGATCGGCAAGCATTGCTATGTTGCTCCCGAACAATTGAGAGGTGACGCCCAACAAAAGAGCGATATCTATAGTTTTGGCTGCACTATATACTTCTTGCTCACAGGGCGCGATCCGATTGCTCTTTCTCAATCCTCACCGGCCAAAAACATCGACTGCTCGGATGGATTGGATCAATTGATCAGGGACTGCACCGAATTCGATGATGCAAAACGTCCGCAATCATTTGAAGAAGTTTTGACACGGCTCAATGAATTGGAAACTGGGTTCAAACTCAAGCTTACCAGAGCTAAAGAGAAGGCCTTAGCATGACTGCCGAAAGACTCAAAAAGCAGGACACAATAAAAGAAACATTGGGTGAAACTCCGCTCAAGCTTGTCGAGAACATCGAAGACAAACACGATGACTCTGAAACAACAGACACGCATGAAGTTGGATGCTCTAAATCGCTAAGCCACGGTGTAGTTTCGCAGGACTCAAACACTACGCCTGAAATTGAGAACATTGAGGAACCAGAAGTTTCCGCAGTGTATATCGACAACATTCAGACAAACCAGGCCGGAAAACCACAGGCTTCGGAATGGAGCACACTCAAAGAAGCAATCACACACTACATTCTTAATTGGAAAGGTTGTCTCGACTGGCTCGGGACTCTAAAAGCCCCTCTATTTCTTCTGGTTGCAGTAGCAATCAAACCAAAATTGATACTTCTTTGGGTATTCATAATTCTCGCCAAGCCAATCTCAATGTGGCTCTACGATCGCCTTCCTGTGGATTGGAAAACCAAATTCAAACAAGCACTTCCAAGCAAAGTAAGGAATTCACTTTTTTTGCGTGACATGAGCGAAGGAGCCGATCAAGGACTGCCTTTCATTCTTTTTTGGCTGTACTTATGCTGCGCGCCCTTCGCCATCGCCTGGATTGCCTTGCACTGGTTGAAGGGATTTCGATCGCAAGCACCAGATCCTAAAATCGAAAACGGCTTTATCTTTACTCAAAACAAAAGACCGGACGCTGTTCATTCAGAGACAAATTTTTACTATTCACGGGCTTTCGGTATCGTTTTATTTCTCTTCTTCGCCTCCGGTATACCCGCGTTTTTCACATATGCAGTATTTGAAAATACTGGATTCTCCAAAACAATCCAAACAGCCCCTATTAAGGAGGCATTGGTTTTCTATAAACCAAACGATCAGGCTGTGGTTCGACCGATAAAATGGATAGGAAGCTATCACAAGCGCATTAAGCCGGATGCGCGGAGAGGTCGTCCCCAGCAAAGCGATGCCAACTATATAGTAGGATACAGCGGGTACTGGCCATCGTTACAAGGTCTGGGAGTGGAACCCAGCAAAAATTCTGTGTTTTTCGTCCATTTCTACCTTATGGGCCTTGCTACAGCAATCTCCATCCTATTCTTCAGAGCCTGGTTTTTGTTTCCCTTAAACTTTCTTGCTGACGAGCACGACATAGTCTTCACCGAATCCGGTATCAAGCGAAAATCTTTGAAGAGCTGGTTTTTGTCGGTAGTTACAATCAACGGATGGGCGGTAGGTACTGGTCCAGATTCACTCTTTTGGCACGAAGTCAAAAGCCTGCGCAGGTTGGAGGATGGATTTTTCAAATTGAGCCCGTTGCCGGAAACGGCGTTCAAAAAGGAATCTCTGACCTACAAACTGTTGAACAAACTGGCGTCATTGATAGATGGAGTTACGAGCCGCTCATACACAGGCAACTATTTGATATTTAGCAGCGTCGAGAAAGACGGAGATTTTGGCAGAAATATCAAAATCAACCTCAATGACTTAAACAGAGAACAGCGTGCCAAGCTGTTCTACTCAGTAAAGAAGTGGGCACCGCAAGTGATTGT
>CAZHEZ010000102.1:0-26816 GCA_964531315.1 uncultured Candidatus Obscuribacterales bacterium
ATCGTCGACATATTGTCCGGTTTGTATGATCCTGATCAATATCTGGCTCAATTAGATCAATTGTGGTGGGTTCATCACTACATGGCCGAAACAGCCAGTCCAACGGCATTCCTGGCTGACTATCATCGCGAGCAAGTGACTGCCATAAAGACATCAGGTAAACCGAGGGAAGTAAAACCCTTCGCCGATCTGTCCAAGATGTCGATCGAAATCAGCACGAAAACAATTTTGTATTCCCCTGGTTTGCGCGGCCTCAACAAAAAAGAGCATACTGTCGAAATCGTCGACCATCCGGATTTCTCAAAGCCAGGCGAGTTGTCTCACTGGCGCAAGCTGTACGACGACGCGGAAGTAAATGAGAAGGAAAGACGCGGTCCAATTCACGCCATGCTGGCCGCACTGCCTAATGCCAAGCCGCAAGATGTAACCAAGAAGCTCTATCGTGAGATTCTTCATGCCGACATCGATGATCCCTATTTGGGTCTGGGTGAGACTCTTTTCAAAGACTATCCTTTTAGAGAGGACGTTCCTGAGTCTCTGCAAATAGCGGCGACCAAACATTGATAATTCTGTCCATTTGTTGAATGTTCAGCCGCTTTATACCAAACACTTTGCTTAGTATTGTTTGACCGGCATAGAGTTCGCCATTGTTATAAACTGTATTGTTCGTTGATACGGTTACCCATGGCAGACATACCAGATATTTCAGAAACACCGGACGCACCAGAAGTGCCGTCCGAAGATCAAAGTTCGATGATGGCGGCCGCGCTCAAGGAATACGCCCGGCTTCAAGAGCTGTGGATCATCGTTTGTATGATGATTTTGCCCTATTCAATTATTTGGTTGGGCATGAATTTCTTTAAGAGCGCAGTGGTGTCGCTGGCTCTTTATCATGGATTCTGTTTGCTGCCGGGCATCATCTGGGGCAAAGAGACTTTCAAGAATCACTTGCGCGCCCCTAGTTTTTTGCAGCTGCTTGGTCTTGTTGTTGCCAGCATTTTGTTTTCAATTACTTCCGTATTAGCCTATCTATGTTTTGGCGATAAGGTTCTTTCCAGTCCGCATGTGATGGAACTGATGAGAACGGTCGGCTACAACCAAGATATTTTCTGGTTGATAAGCATTTATATTGTGCTGATAAATCCTATTCTGGAAGAGCTTTTCTGGCGCGGTTTCGTGATCACCAAGCTCGATGAGCTTTGCCCGGACTTTCCGCACTGCGGGCTGATCTGGTCATCATTTGCGTATGGCGCGTTTCACTATCCGATCATGCAATTGGTGATGTATCCCGGTTGGGCTGAGTTTGGCACCATAATGCTGATGTTATACGGCGCGATGCTGGGGGTTTTGTATAAGAAAACCGGAAAAATTCTGGTGCCTGCCCTGGCCCATGCTTCGCTCACGGATCTGTCGGCAGTGATTTTGATGTTGGCTTTATTTCACCGCCTGAACGCGCAATGAGATTGCCTCGCTATAATATTCACTTCTGCCATAAGAACCTCAATTCGTGGAGCAGTTTAATTATGCCGAGTTTTCCATTATCGTGTCGACAGCGTCTGCGAAATGCCGGACTTGGCGTGTACACGGATGCACGCCAAGATTTAAATGAAAAAGCGGACAGCGACTCCAGACCTTGCGTGAAAGTTACTGATGGCCAATACAGCCTCTACCTGTACAGCTCAAAGGGCAAATGGATCGTCGAAGCGTCTTATTTTCCCGACGAGAAATGCGCTTGTGATTTTGAGTCAGAATTTGCAACGCCGGAGGAAGGGGTTGAGGACGCAATCAAATATTTCAAAAAGGACGAGCGCTGGGAATTAGCGCGTGACCAACTTTCTGGGTCTGAAAGGAAAGCGTAATAAATGCCTGATGAAATGTTTTGGGAAATTCACAGCGGACTGCCACGCGAGGGTCCTGGCGACAATACATCGACCAGGCATGCTTTCGAGCTGATGAAGGACCTGCCGCTGCATCCGCACATTCTTGATGTGGCTTGCGGGCCGGGAATGCAAACGATGGAGTTGGCGCGATTGTCTGATGGCGAGATAACCGCGCTGGATTTTCATTTGCCGTTTTTGCAAGAGGTAGATCGGCGCGTCAGAGAATCAGGAATAGCAAATCGCGTGAAAACAGTGCATGCATCGATGATGGAAATGCCTGTGTCGGAAGGTCATTTCAACATAATCTGGTGCGAGGGCGCCATGTACATCATGGGTGTTCGTGAGGCGCTCGGCGACTGGCGGCGTTTTCTTGCACCAGGTGGATATATTGCTTTCACTGAGCCTTGTTTTCTGACGGACGAACCATCAGAAGAAGTAAGGCAAGCATGGATGAACGATTATCCCGCGATGGGAAGCATTGAGAATACTAAGAAAATCATTGAAGAAACCAATTATGACAATCTGGGACATTTTGTCATACCGGATTCAGCCTGGTGGGATGAGTACTACACACCTCAGGAAGCGCGTTTGAAAGTACTGCGCGAGAAGTATCATGATGTGCCGGAAAAACTCAAGCACATTGAAGAAACGCAAGCGGAAATCGACATGCATCGCCAGTACTCGCGATATTACGGGTACATTTTCTTTGTTGTGCAAAAACGCGATCGATAGCGCTATTTTGCTTTGGTTGGATCTTCAGTGTCCGTCTTAATTTCCAGGAAGGAATCTTTCTTGCTGGAGCGATCGTTTTTCTTTTGCTTTTTCGATTTCTTTTCTGGCTTGGTTGGCGAGGCAAGAGGATTGGCTTGTGATTGGCCCGGCAGAGATTGCCGGCCACCCGGAGGTGTTTCCTTGCCGAAATGGTGTCCGGTGGCGTCGAAATCGCCCACCTGATCGCAATGTTCGACCTTATTGCGTACATTGGCAGGTAAATTGCAGTCGTGATCTTTAGCTGGAACGGTTGAAGCAGGTTCTGCTGCGCCTGACGGTGTTGCACATGCGAGCAATAGTCCAACAGCTACCAGGGTTAGTGTGTGATTCCGATTTTGCATGACGATTTCCTCGCTGAGGCTGCAAATTGGCTTCTTGCTATATTTTACCAAATGCGCGGAAAGGCCCAGCCCCTGAGGGCTGAGGCGATAGTCGGCGGGATCATGGTTCTGTTTCTATTCCAACTTTAGAATCGAGTGTACCGCGCCTGCTTCTTCAATTTCTTTGGCAATAAGCGTGACATTTTTCTTGTTTTTTCCGAAATCTATGGCAGTAAACAGCGCCTTGCTGTAAACGCTAACAGTGCTTGCATTCTCGGAAAGAGGATCGACTTTTACTCCCACTATTTCGCCGGGACTGAAAATGCTGGCTGATGTCATCGCTCGCACTGTGCCTTCTTCTCGATTGATCGATTCAATCCGCCAGCCTTTCTTTGCCGCAATTGTGGTCAGGCTCAATTCAATGCTCTCTGCCAGAGGCACCGGCAGATCTACTTTTTGAACTTGAAACAAAGCGCTTTGCCCTGAATTTAGGTTCTTCGACATCGAATTGGTTGTAACCTTCATCAGCAAAAGCATGTACAGTCCCATTGCCAGACCGAACAAGCCGCCTCCCAAAAACAGCATCCCGAAAAAGGCGATCAGTGCTTGAACGACTCCACCGGAGTATAGTCCGGCGATTGCCGCGAAAATGCCCATAAAGGTTCCGAAAAATATGCCGCACCACAATCCGGTGTGCGTTCCAAAAGCAATCAGATTCTTGGGCTCGGAAAGGCGTACCTGATACTCTCTCATCCTGTTGGCCTGGATTGCAGAACTGAGTTCGTCTTGCTCAAAATCAGAGAGCGCACCGATGATTCGCTTAATTCGCGAAACACGGCTTTCAGGAATTGCCGGCAATTCTTTTTCGTTTTCTGATTCTGTCATGAGGGTGAAGCAGCAAAAGGGCGAAACGCAGGAACAGAACGAAATGCAGGCAGGTGAGCCAAGTCTTAAGTGTATCACCAAAAATGACCAGACCGAGCTGTGCGACTCGGTCTGGTGCTGGGGGTCCAATAGGGTGGTTAAGCGCCCTATTCCAAAACCCTTTTTATTATCGGCAGAACAATCGCGCTTCAGCAGGCGGTCACTGCTACATGACGCGATTATTTCTGTCTCGGGAGGTTATCTCTGCATTATGCGCGCCAGTAGTTTGGGCTTTTTGCCTTCCGCTACGGCACGTTCCAATTTGGTGGCACGCAACTCAAGTCTAGCAGTGACTTTTTGCAGGTGCTCTTGTTCTTTCTTCGGCAAGTCGGGAGTCAGGCTTTCATATGCCTTATATTGCATAACCGACTCTCTTAAGGCCTTTGAGTCCTGTTGATAGAACTTCTCCAGCGTTTCGGCCAGACCGAAGCGGGCAGAAGCGTTGCGCGGATCATTGAAAATGGCGGAATGATACTTATCAACCGCACTGTTGAATTGTTTTCTGCGCGCTAGATCGTTGGCCAGATTCAAATCTTGCTTTGTACTTTCCCGTGCTTTTGCTACGAGGTTGAGACCACGCTTGGAGCTGTCTTGCCCACCGGGCATAGTGGCCAGCTTCTTGTACGCTTTGTCGGCATTGTCCAGATCTTTTATCATCAAAGTCAAGTCGCCGAGCGCGGCAAGGTTCTTTGCATTGTTGGCATTGCCGACTAGCATATTGAATTGTTCGGTGGCTTCGCTGAAACGATTTTGAGCAAGCAATGCTTCTGCATATGCAACGCGCTCGCCATCATTTCTTGGTGTTCCGATTATTGAGAGATCGACCGGCTTGCCGGAGAGCGAACGCAGTTTGGCGTCTGCCAGACGAAGCTGCAGATTGTCGGGATTCATTTGTATTGCTCTTGCGATAGAAGCTTCAGCGGCTTCATAGTCGTTGTCTGCAATAAATGCTCCAGTCGTCTCCTTTTGCGCTTTCAAATAAAGGGCGCGGGTCAATCCTTCAACCGCTGCAACTTTGCCGGGGCTCTTTTGCAGCACGGCTTCGTAGTCTTTGATCGCATCGGCAATCTTTTCCAGGCGCAAGCTGTTGTTGGCAATGCGCTGTTGCAGCTCCGAATTGTCAGGCATGAGATCGAGTCCTGATCTCAGCTCAGCAATGGCGTGCTCGATGTCGCCACGATTTTCGCGAATCTCGGCAATTTTGATATATGGAGCAGCATTTTCTGGTTTGATCCTGATTGTTTCTTGAAACTCTTTGATCGCTGCCACCATATTTCCCTGGCTGGCATATGCTTTGCCCAGCTCAAAGTGCACTGGCGAACTGTTTCTGAATTGATAAAGAGAGGTATTCAACTCTTTTATCGCTTCATCAACCATTCCTTGCTGGAGGTATGCGCGGCCCAGCCCGTAGTGGGCGGTCGAGTTGCCGGTATTAAGGGCGGTGGCTTGCTTGAAACTGCTCATCGCTTCGGCAGAGCGTCCGCCGTCCAGTTGAACCATTCCGAGACCGGCGTAGGCGTCGGAATAGTCTTTATCGAGGCGGATGGCTGAGACGAAGCTTTCCTCCGCTTTATCAAGCCGACCTTCTTCCTTGTATACGCGTCCGAGTGTGTAGTGTGCTTCGGGAAGATTTGGATCTTGCGCCAGCGCTAAGTTGCATTCTGATCCGGCTTGCTTGATCAGTGCGTCTTTGTTTTTGCGCATGGTGCCTGATGAAGATTGCAGTTTGTTCAAGAGAACCTGTGCCTTGCGGCAGTGAGCCATGGCATTTTTCGGATCGTCTTTTAGAACTTTGTCGAACTCTTCGTCGGCGCGATCGAGTTTGAAACTTTTGGCGTATGAATATGCCAGTCCATTGCGTATATTCAAGTCTTTGGGCTGAGCGTTCAATGCTGTTCTATATAAATCGGCGGCTTCGTTGTACTTGCCTTTGCGCACCAGATCGTCTGCCATTTGCAATTCTTGGCTGATTCTTCCTTTAAGAGTCGTCTTTGCCGAAATGCGTGTCTTGGCGTCGCACTCGTAGCTGAAAGAGCCGCACAGTAAGAGCGAACCGGCAACCAATAATATGGATTTTTTTCTCAAGTCCATGTTTAAAATTCCCCTCTACGTTTTCTGAAACGCCACCATAGACCGGCTTTGCGGATGAAACAAGTGCGGGAAGCGAATAAGAAGACATAAGTTTTGCTATACGGGCAAAATGGGAACCGCTTGATGGGCTGTGCCTCTCGATTGGTTTCAAAGAAGATCTGTCAGTGTGACAAATGATACATATTTGCGACATATAAATGCGGGAGGCAACTGATAATGCTGGTTTCCAAACGTACCGAGAGATATGAAATGCATTTGGCATTTATTTGCGCTGAGGCCCAAGCCAGTGATAGGTCTCGCCAATTATTTGTTTTTTGCTATGAAGTAGCCTTAATTAGCAGCCTATGCTATTCTATTAATTGACCGAACGTTCGGTAAATGAAATTGAGCCTACCCGATAGGGGGTGACCATGTCAGTGGAGAAGAAAATGCCAAAAACCGCCATGCCTGTGAAGGAATCCAATGGGAAGGCTTTAGAGTCCCAAATGGTTAGCGCTCCCACCCAGCACGACCGGATGCCCAATCCGGAAGAACTGCTTTTGAGCGTCGAAGAGGCGCCCAAGATTACCGACAAGCTCAATATCTTCCCCTTTGACTGGCGCGTCGAGACTCCTCGCTTGATGGAGATCTATGAAAGCTCCCGCGATCCTGGCTGGTCGCCCAGCCAGTTGCCCTGGGACACGCTGGATGTCGAAAGCATGACGCTCGACCAGCGCTATGCCATTTCCTACTGGTGGGCGCTGCTCTCTGTCTTCGACGCTTCCGGACCGGCTGTATTTGCCCGCGCCATGATTCACGCGTACGAAGTGCACGAAGAAGACGCCATTCGCAAGTGCTTCTTCTCAGTCACCCGCGATGAAATGAATCACGAAGAAGTTTGCGGCAAGGCGATTAACAAACTTACGCCCAATGGACCTCTTGGCTATGAGCCGCAGACCGAATTGGGCAAATTGGCTCGCAATAATATCGAATGGCTCTATCACAACGGCGCTCGTTATTGGTCCGGATACAAAAAAGCCGTTGAGCATTATCCAATGCCGATCTTATTCAGCTCCTTCCTGTTTGGCGAAGTGGCTTCCTCGACCCTTTTCCACAGCATGTACGAGAGCACTGATATTCCTGTATTCAAAGAAGCATTCAAGAATATTGGACGCGATGAAGGCAGGCACCTCAGCTTCTGCCTGGCGCTTCTCAAAGAAGTTCTGCCAAAAATGTCTGAAGAAGACAAAGACACCGTCACCAAGCAGTTCCGCGCCGGCTTCATCTTCCTTTCCGGCATCTTGTTCGAGCCACCGGAAGAGTTCTGGCAATTGCCTCCTACTTTTCTTCCAGCCCAGCGTTTGCTGGAAGAGAAAGCGCGCGAAGCCGGGTTTGGAATTCTCTCACTGGAAAAACGTAAAGAGAATTGGAGAACCGCGGTTGTGCGCCTGAAGACCATCGTAGAACCTTATGGCGTCAAGTTTCCCGCCCTGCCTGAAATCGGCGTAGATGGTGAGACCGTGGCATTCGATGCGGACAAAATAGTTCCAATCTTCTAGAATGGGGCGATGGTCAGACCACGCGCCGAAAATTATCTGGAAAGACAACAAGGCATTCTTGATGCCGCCGCCGCCATGTTTGCAAAACACGGCTTTAACGGCACATCGATTGCGGCCCTGGCCGATTCTTGCGGCGTGTCAAAGGCACTTCTCTATCATTATTACGATTCAAAAGAAGCTCTTTTGTACGACATGCTGCTCGTCCACTGCAAGCTCTTGTCGGAAACAGCCATAAACGCCACCAAGCAATCCGATCGATCAGAAGAACAAATGCGCAGTTTGGTGCGTGCTCTGATGGATCTCTATATGAGTTCGCGCGATAAGCACGTGGTGCTCCTCAATGACCTGCATTGTCTGCCGGAAGCGCAACAAGTCGAGATCAAGGAAGAAGAAAGAAAAGTGCTTCAAGTGATCAAAGACTTGATCACTAAGTTGCGCCCTGACTTAAAGCCACCACAGGTGACATCACTGACCATGTATCTTATGGGTGCAGTGAATTGGACATACACGTGGTTTAAACCGCAGGGTCCAGTGACTGCCGAAGAATTTGCCGATCTGGCCACCGCTACTTTTTTGAACGGGATTTTGCCGGCTGTTCAATAGTAGCTCAGCCAATTCCGCATTTGCTGCAGATGATTGCCTTGTTGATGTAGATTGCCGTTTCGCCTTTCTCCACTGTATTTCGGCATTTACGGCAGACGCCTGTGTATCTGACAGTAAATATGTTTCCTTCTTTGCCCTGGCGAAAGT
The DNA here is from genome assembly GCA_964531315.1 of uncultured Candidatus Obscuribacterales bacterium. GTDB lineage: Bacteria > Cyanobacteriota > Vampirovibrionia > Obscuribacterales > Obscuribacteraceae > QKMZ01. The sequence goes on from CAZHEZ010000102.1 coordinate 8,275, forward strand.
ATTTGAGAGCGTTTTTCTCTGTCTTGGCCAGCGATTTCAATCGTCTGGTCAGGGTGAGAATTTCATTGTCCGCTTTTGCACTGCGATCGGGCAGATGCTGGAGACTGTTGATGCGATCGATGACTGCTTGTACTTCATCAACTTCAGCGACGGTCGACAAATTTTGCTGCGCACTGGCTTGGGAAGAGCGTCCGCACGTGTAACACTCGACCTTTTTTGTGAGCGGGTCATACCAGATTTGCTCCCCCTTTTGGATCGGTTTAGAACATCGGCAAGTGCCAATATAGAGTGATTCCATAAGCCGCGGAGATGGTGCCTGATCCGAAGGACCGGGTCTGGTGTGTCTGCTGACCATAGTCTGAATCCTCATAGGAAATACCAGGCGATGCATGGCATCGCACCTACAGTAAGTTTCTAGACTGGAAAATTGAATGTTGAATTCTACAGTCGTGTTTAGCAGAAGAGACGGTAAGTTATCCGGAGCAAAGACCTGCCACGCATCCGTCTTTGCGCAGGATGACTTACCGTCTCCACCTTAAGCACGAAGTTTATCTAGACCGCGCGATTGCTTTCCAGTAAGGCTCGTCAGCAATGAGCTTCAGCGCCTGGGCGAGCAATGTTTTACCCGGCTCCATGCGATGCCATGTCGAAGCACCGGAGGGATGCGGCAGAGGAATGATGTCGAATTCGTGTCCGAATGCTGTGTGGCGATGTTTGGTGCCGATGATATTCGCTAATTGAGTTTTGCCGAAGAATTGCTCGATTGCTAATTTGCCTACAGGCAGGACAAGTTCAGGACCGAGCAGATCGAATTCTTTCTGCATCCAGGCGGAGCAATTTTTGATTTCTATATTGTCCGGTACTCTGTCGCCGCCGGTTTTTGCCTTTCCTGGAAAGCAGCGGCACACGGCTGCCATATATACGTTTTGTCTGAAAGTCTCTTCGTCCACACCTATAGAGTCGAACCACTTAAATAGGGTCTTTCCTGCGGTCCAGGCAAAGGGGCGCCCCATCTCGCCCTCGCGCGGGCCAGGAGCCTGTCCGATCAGATAGACCTTGCTCAAGACAGGTCTGCCGGTCACGACCGGACCAACCATAAGCGGGCAGGCAGCGCAGCCTTTCAGCTTATCGATATGCTGGGAGATCAAGACTGTCGTATCTTTGGCAACTGGCATTGTCTATTGATAATCCGTAATGGGCGTGTGCGAGCGCTTCTTCCCATTTAGTCTAGCCTATCAATACTGCCAAGCGGTCGACAATCTACATATAGGAAGGAAAGCGTTTGCCCTGCAATCCTTTGAAAACTAGCATCTACTCTTTGTTTTCGTAGAGCAGTTTTCTGACTGGCGCCTATTTTTCGACTGCATTTCGCATTTGTGTGACTACTAACATGCATAGTGAAGAATGCGATGAGGAGCGAATTTCAGGTACAGCGCCTCACCTTAAATCCTTATCGATATACATCAGGCTCTGATTCTCTCGAAAGCCGGGCTGTTGCCTCCAAACCCGCATCATGACTGCGTTTCATTTCGTTGAAGTAAGTGGAAATTCCGTCCGCAATGGATTAAATGGAGGGCGTTTTGATTAAACATGCTTCTCTACCGCGTGAAGTAGTGAGACCTGAAACACGCCTAGAATCAGTGTTTCGAGATGCGATATATGGAGCCGTTATCTGGAATGCATGTGTTGGACTGTATTGCATTAATTGTGAGAGCGGGCTTATCATAAACACAACAGAAACCGCTTTATATCCGCATTGCAATCGACCGTTCAGGACGAACAAATAAGGGTCCTTTTAAACAGGTTATTGAATGCACAAGTTGATAAGACACTTCGGTGTTCTTGATTAACGAGCGGTCCGCAATCTAAAACACGGAACATATCGAAACAACGTTTAGGTTCCACCGGTGTGGTGGCACGAGCGGTGCTCGGGTCTTCACGCCGAATTGCTGGAAATTCCAGCGAAGGAGGCATTCATGAGAAATATCGCTGATGTGGTCGTAAAGGCTGAGATGCTGGAAGAGCGCGGCGAGTACCGCAAGGCTGAGCGCCTGTACAAAAAAGCGCTGGTTATGCAAGAAAAGGCCGTTGGAGAAGATCACCCTGAATTGGCTGATTACCTCTATAACCTCGGCATGATTCAATGCGCTCTGGACAAGAACACCGACGCCGAACGAGTCCTCAACCGTCTTTTGACACTGTTGCAGGATGACACGACCGAACGCGATTTCGACGCGCAAGAGATTGAACTTCTCATCGATTCCATTCGCAAGGGCGGAGACGAAGAAGATATTCCTGCGCTCCAGGCAGCTACCGCGTAAGCGGTAGTTGCTCCCTGCGGGGAGCCCTGGGTTCTTTGACACGACCGGATTTCTTTACGTGATTCGATTGAGTTGAAGAAGCAGTTTGAGTTCGCAATGTTTTGGCCTGTGTTTGCAGCAGTCTGAGATTTATGGCCTCAATGACTGTGGCAAAACCTACGGCAACAAATAAGTGTGTTTCAGGAACTCTAACTCCTGTTCCTTCCAGCACTGATATCCAGCCTACTGCGTGCAGTACGACTAGGGCCACTGTTTCAAGCGTCGGCGCCGAGTACAGCAATTCTTGAATCTTGTGCCCGAACATCATCATTACCAATTGTGCGAACACAAGCGCGGTGATGATAATTCTGAAGTCGTTGGCCACTGCCAGAGCAGCTACCATCGAGTCGATCGATAAAATTACATCGATGATGATGATCTGCGCAGAAAGCATAAGGCATTGTGTCGATATCGGTTCAGGTGGATTCACCTGTTTCTGCATCACATGTGCAATTACTTCCCTGGCGCTCTTAAAAATAAGGAAGGTTCCGCCGAGAATCAGTACGACTTGTCGTGCATCGATTCTGTCTGCGAAAAGCGTGATCGCCAGGCTGTGCGACTGCATAAGTTTGAACAGCCCGACCAGAAGTAGTGTGCGCACCAATAATGTTCCGCCGAATGAAAATGCGTGCACAACTCTGCGCCTGTTATCGTCCAGGCGGTCGGTCATGGTCGTAACCAGGGCATGATTATCGACGCTGAGGACAATCTCCAGGGTCGACAAGAGGAAAAGAAGCGCAAGCGATTCTGGTTGAGTGAGCCAGTTCATAGCGCACCCCCTTGTTTGAATTTAGTGGCAGGATTTTGGGCTTGGGCGAGTGTTTTGAATTCAAAAAACCCAGTATGTCAGTTTTACACCCGCACGCTTGGCAACCGTTTGTTTCCTAATGCGGCCTTAATAATCGAGGAATTTAGTACTCTATGGCACTGAGACATCGATCTTCCCGGGGGAGGGGACAATGGCCGAAGGAGTCCATGGCTGTACGCTGGCGCCGATTGAAGAAATCGCTCAGGCATTGGGTCTGGCAAAGGGAGACATCGAGCAATTCGGACTCGGCAAAGCAAAGATCACGTACGAGGCAATGTCGCGGCTGCTTGGTGCCGAGGAAAAGAGAGGCAAACTTGTTCTTGTTACGGCAATAACGCCGACCAAAGCAGGCGAGGGAAAAACCACAACCAGTATTGGCTTGGCGCAGGCGTTGTGGAAATTAGGTAAAAAGTCCCTGGCTGCATTGCGTGAGCCATCGCTCGGTCCGGTCTTCGGTATGAAAGGCGGCGGAACGGGCGGTGGCAAAGCGCAGCTTGTGCCAATGGAGGATATAAATCTCCACTGCACAGGCGATCTTCATGCCATTACTACTGCCAACAATTTATTGGCTGCGCTAGTGGACAATCATATTTTCTACGGCAATCAATTGAATTTTGATTCGCGCACAATACCATTCAAACGCGCCATAGATATGAATGAGCGCGCGCTGAGAGACATAGTGCAAGGCCTGGGCGGTAAGGGCAATGGTTATCCTCGCCAATCGAGCTACCTGATTACTGCCGCGTCCGAAGTGATGGCCATACTCTGTCTCTCCGATTCGATGTCTGATTTGAAATTGCGCCTGTCGAACATACTGGTAGGGCAAGACACGAAAGGCAAGCCGATCAAAGCCGGAGATGTCGGAGGCATCGGTTCGCTGGCCGCGCTATTGCGCGACGCACTGAGACCAAATCTAGTGCAAACATTCGAGAACACTCCTGCCTTTGTGCACGGCGGACCATTTGGAAACATCGCCCATGGATGTTCCAGTGTCCTGGCCACGCGCCTGGCCTTGCGCCTGGCAGAAGTGGTTGTAACAGAAGCAGGTTTCGGTGCCGATCTCGGCTTTGAAAAATACTGTGACATCGTTGCTGCGCCGCGCTCTGCCGAATTGGCACCGGATGCTGTTGTCATCGTAGTGACAGTAAAAGCTCTGAAGCTACATGGCGGAGCCAATGACGAGGCATTAGGAACACCGGATGTCGAAGCTGTGAGAAAAGGTTTTGCAAACGTGGAACGTCATGCTGCAATTGTCGGAAGAACACAGGTGCCGTTTGTCATAGCTATAAACAGGTTTCACACCGACACAGAATATGAACTTAAGGAAGTCAAAGACCTCTGCGCGTCAAAAGGCTGGCGTTGTGCTGTATCCGAAGTGTTCGCAAAAGGTGGTGAGGGAGCATTGGACCTGGCCAAGCTGGTTGTTGAAGCGATCGATGAAAAATCCAATTTCACTCCTTTTGTCGACTTCCATTTGCCGATCAAAGAAAAACTGAACCAATTGGCCAGTCGCGTCTACGGTGCAGAACTTCTGGAATACGATCAAGAAGCGGAAAAGCAACTAAAGTGGATGAACAATAACGGTTATGGCAGTCTGCCCGTATGTGTGGCTAAGACACAGTACTCATTGTCAGATGATCCACAAAAGTTGAATTCGCCGACTCATTTCACAATGCGTGTCAGAGGACTGCAAGTTTCCTCTGGCGCCGGATTTGTCGTCGCCTTGATGGGCGAAATCATGACCTTGCCCGGTTTGCCCAAACAGCCGGCAGCATTCAATATAGATGTAACCGATGATGGGCGCATTACAGGTTTGACTTAATATGGCCGATAAGAAGAAAACTAGTCAAAAACATGTCCAGGATGCGCGGCAGTCAGTAAAAAATGAAAGCGCCAGTCTTCCTGATTTGAGTTCGTCGACAACTGTTCATTCGCCCTCCGATGCCGATGCTTCTGGCACCAACACGGCGGATCTTCCACCGGATGTCGCCGCAAAACTAGCGAGCCCCGAACTCTTCGCCGGACGATATAAGATTGATGCGCTGCTGGGCGAGGGCGGCATGAGTCGTGTCTACAAGGGGGTGGACGCAAGTCTGAACAGGGTCGTCGCCATTAAAAAGATGCTGCCGCAATATCTCCATCGCGATATCAGCAGGCAGAGGTTTCAACGAGAGGCTATTTCCATTGCCGCTCTCGATCACCCGAATATTGTTTCTGTTTATCACTGTGATGTAACTGTTCAAGGCACTCCTTTCATCGTGATGGAGTGCCTCAACGGAAAGTCTTTGTCGTCAGTCATTGAAACAGACGGACCACTGCCTTTTTCAAGAGCGCTGCCAATATTTATCCAGATAGCCGACGCACTTGCTCACGCGCACGGACGAGGTGTTGTACATAGAGACTTGAAGCCCAGCAATGTGCTTCTGGTCACCGAATTTGGTGCCGTCGACCGGGTTGGCATTGTCGATTTTGGAATTGCCCGGTTGCTGCCGAAAGAGGGCGACGACGCTGCCAATCTCACCCAAACCGGCGAGATCTTCGGCAGCCCATCAAGCATGAGCCCCGAACAGTGTAGAGGTCACCGCGTCGACGATCGCGCCGACATTTATTCGTTCGCTTGCTTGATGTATGAAACGCTCACAGGCGATCCTCCATTTGACGGAGACAGCGTATTTGAAGTGATCGCAGCTCATCTTCATGAGACTGCCAGAGGGATAAACGAAATAGCTCCCGGTTCGGTTCCTGATGATTTTGAAAAGCTGGCGTTGCAAATGTTGGCGAAAAACGCTGACGATCGGCCTAAGACAGTGGATGTTGTTCTTCAGCAATTGAGAGCAATGCAGCGAAATCTGAGAAAAACTGCTTTTGCCAGCACCCCGGTATTGAGTCAGCGCGATCCAGACTTGGTGAGACAGAAAAAACGCCAGGGCAGCCAATCGGGCGAAGAACTTTTGGAAAGCGAGGAAGCTCCGGATTGGCTTGCCCTTGAGCTGATATGGGAAATTCCGTCACTGTCTCAAGTTCCTTTGAACACACAAAAAAAGGCGGCGCTTGCTGAGTTGGAATCGATAGTGCAACTAAATCCCACTATTCCCTCTCAATTGGTTGACAAAAATTTTCCAGCCATAGAAATGATCGCCCCACTCGGCCTGCAAGTTGAGCGCATTGATGTTTTTCAAAAAGAATTCGACGCTATAAGCCGAGCTTTTGCAATTGAGGAGGTCAACAGCAAGAACGTGAGGTCATGTCGCTTGCTCGCCGACGCGTTGATGTGCGTCCAGCTTTATCACAATGCCGAGCCCCTTTACAGAAAAATGGTTGAGCTCTTGCCGGACGGTCCGGATCCGCAATTGAAAATCTACAAAGACATGATCTGGCTCAGTCTGGCTGACTGTGTATATCTGCAGCGCTCGCGTTTTAATGATGCCACCACTCTGTACAATGCATTTCTATTCCTTTTCCTGCTTTTGGATCAGCCTTTGAATGGATTGTATGCACTGCGCCTCAGTCGTCAATCCGACTGCCACCTTTTCGACGAGAGCTATAAGCTTGCAGAACAGTCGTTTTTCAAAGTGATCCAGCTGTGGCATTCGCTGGGCAATGAAACCAATCGAGCCATTGCAGTGGTTAAGCTCGCATATGCGCAGTCTAAGAGAGGAGCCGGTCAACCGGACGCACAAGAATTGAAAGCCGCTCTCGATGTGATCGGTAAGAGTGCCGGCGAGAATTCACGAAATTATGAGATTGCCCGGCAACTTTTTGATGGCATGTAGAGCCGGCGCATTGCACGCGCCATTTTGCGTTTTCAAAGACAGTAACTGGCCATGCATCTTCAGTTCCTAAAGCGACTGGGAGTCAATCGACGTGTGTTTAGAGATCCCAGAAGAAATGAATAGCCAAATCCGAAGAAAGCAATTGGCGCTGCATTGTTCATGCGAAATCCAAATTGAACGTCCATTTGCTGTCGTCTGGTCGGTCTGTAGGCAGCGCCGAAGTGAATGATATTGCTCATTGGACCGTGCTCAAACACATCTGCCACATACTCGATAAAGACGTTTTTCTGTCGCCCCCACGATCGGTTTAAGACAAGAGAACTTTGCCAATCGAGATTGCGATGCCCGTTCAGCCCGGATGGATAGAACAATGATTGCATGCCCTCGATGTCCCATTTGTCGTTGATTTCTTGTGAAAATGGAAATTTGATAAACGGGTCAACGTGAGAACTTTGCTGATTGAATCCGGTCGGAATTGAGATGAAAGGGTTGACTGCAATCTGAAATTTGGTCGGACCCAAAGGACCAAGACGACGTTTGAACCCGGCTTCCATGCTTTGAAATCCAACCGAGCGTTCTGTGCGAGTTGCAAAAATGGGATTTTGCGACGGGGCAGACTGACTGAAAAAATTTGGTGCATTGAAGCGTAATTCTGTTCTGTCTGTTATCCCCAATCTCATTAATGTCTCCGGGAAATCAAAGGTTCTGGAGCTTCGGTTCAGGTAGAGTTGCTGAAAGCCATTTTCCTGCAGCATCAATCCTTTCGGCACATTGACGCTGGAGTCGGCAATATGCGGCCGATCAGGGTCGATCCAATAGTCCACCTGGCTTGATAGGGTCGCTGACGGAGAAATTGTAACTGGAGGCAGCAATTGGGGAGGTTGTGCAGGCGGCAAAGACGGCCCGACAGGCTGCGATTGTCCGGAATTCTGCGAGTCGGTCTGAATGGTCTGAGTGTTTTGATCGGCAGAAAAACAGGGCATGCCAAGAACGCTGATGCCAAACATCATAAGCCCTGCAATTATCTGTTTGACGTCTGTCTTTTTCATCGATGCAAAGACATCTCAATCCCTTACTCTAAACACAAAGAGAGAGCCAGACCTCGTATCCACCAAGCAAAAGCTTGATAGCTACGAAGGTCTGGCTCTCAGAAACTTGTTTATAGATTCTGGTTGTGGAGCGGATGCATTAGCGCATCAGTATGTCGATATCCACAACGCCGCCCAGGGCGGCTTAGCTACTCCCCTTACGTTGCCAAAATGTTAGCAGAACAAATCGAAATCTGTATCAAGTAAATATCAAGGAAGCTGCCAACAAGACAAGAGCCTGAGCTGATTTGCGCCATCAGTTCGATTTTTGATCAAAAACAGCTATTGCTCGTACTTTCGCATCATGCGGCCAATCTCTGTGCGTTCTTTTTCACGCAGTGACTGCGGTTCCACGATCCATGCTTTAGAACCGAAAGAACGCACCCAGAAAAGAAACTCGTCGGGCTTGTGCAGCTTGATGTGGAATTCGACTTCGCCCGTGCCATCTTTGGCGGGATGAACTTTGCCGAGCGGATGACGTTCCAAGGCTTCCAAAATGTATCCGGCCTTGGTGCGGTCGAATCTAGCCACGATGCGCGGGCTCGCTTCGGCGTCTTTGTACTCTTGCATGGAACGGGGGAAGGACATTCCCCAACCGGCACCGATCAGAAATTGCGCTTCTCGAATGTCTTCTTCGTGTAAGGGGTTTCCCAGACCTTGTAAGAGAGTTGCGCACTCACTAATTCTGTCCATGCGCCGGGGGTGGAATCGCTGTTTGTCTTGTTCTTTGAATATGCAATACCAGCCGCGTTCGTGGAAAAGCATCAAAAGCGGATAGCCTGTGAAGCGCTCCGGCTGTCCGACTCGCGGAGTCTTATAAGTATAGACAACCGGCAGTCTCTGCCTGATTGCCGCCAGCAAGAGTTTTTCAATCTCCTGATTGTCTTTCGTTTTTTTATAAATCGTCCGATGGCTGATCGAGCGCCCCGGTACTTTCTTCATGCCTGATTCTTGAATGAAAGCGATCAGACGATCTCGCATCAAGGATGCTTCTTCATCGCTGAGTTTGGCGCCGAATGTGTGCATGGCGTCGTGCACGAGATCGACTTCGTTGTTCGACAAACTAAAGATGTCGCTGAGCATATAACCGCTGCGCAAGCGCTCTTTTTGGGGCAGCAGGTGCATCTCGTTTTTTAAAACGAGTATGTCCTTGGCCACTGTCCTTTCAGTCACGACGATTTTTTGCTGATTGAGCTTTTTTACCAATTTGGAGAGCGTAATGCCCGGCTCTCTGGCAATGATTTTGATTATGGCGCCGAGGCGATTTAAATTTGCTGCGCTCATGAGATCGTGACGACAATAAATACCCTGCTGGCGAGGCAATTGTATATTATGGGAGTTCATTAAAACTGCGGGGTATTCAAGGGCTCATGGCGCATCGAAGAATCGACATTCACACGCACATTTTGCCGCGCGAAATTCCTAAGTGGAAAGACGAATTTGGTTATGGCGGTTTCGTCGTGCTAGACCATCACATGCCGTGCAAAGCACGGATGCTCAAAGACGACGGCAAGTTTTTCCGGGAAGTGGAGAGCAATTGCTGGTCGGGCGAACAGCGCCTGACTGAGTGTGATTCGGTGCATGTCGACGTGCAGGTGCTCTCGACTGTGCCTGTGATGTTCAGCTACTGGGCAAAACCGGAGCACGGTATGCAGGTGGCGCGGTTTTTGAACGACGACCTGGCTGAAACTGTGAGGGCTAATCCGGCCCGCTTTGTGGGATTGGGAACCTTGCCTCTGCAAGATCCGAAGCTGGCAGTGAAGGAGCTGGAGCGCTGCATGCGAGACTTGAAGTTTCAGGGTGTGCAGATAGGCTCGCATGTCAACGACTGGAATTTGAGCGATCCAGCTTTGTTTCCGGTTTTTCAGGCAGCCGAGCAATTGGGGGCTGCCATATTTGTTCACCCCTGGGAAATGATGGGTGAAGCGAAGATGCAAAAGTATTGGCTGCCCTGGTTGGTGGGCATGCCGGCAGAAACCAGCCTGGCTATTTGTTCGATGATTTTTGGCGGGGTGTTTGAGCGCCTGCCCAAACTGAGGGTCGCCTTTGCCCATGGCGGCGGTTCATTCGGCTTTACGCTCGGGCGCATTCAGCATGGGTTCGACGTACGCCCCGACCTCTGCGCAATCGACAACACAGTAGCGCCCAGAGACTATCTGGGGCGTTTCTTTGTCGATTCGCTTGTCCACGACAAGGAAATGCTGCGCCAGATTGTCTCCATATTCGGAGAGGATCGTGTTGTCCTGGGCAGTGACTATCCATTTCCACTGGGTGAGGACAGACCCGGTGAATTAATTGAGTCGGTAAGCGAATTTTCCGATGCTCTCAAGGGCAAGCTGCTTTTCGATAATGCCGTAGATTGGTTGCAGGTGGATGCTTTGAGATTTTCCACCAGTCCAGTTTCGACCAAATAAACGCTTTTTGGGGCATGATGTAGGATGTGATCTAAGGAGCCGATTGCGCTTCTTGGGAATCCGGAATCACTGGCTACCTTTCTTACAGGTAAGAATGCATGCTTCTATCCGATGTGATTATGTGGTTTCTATTTGTTGTCGCAGTATTGCTGGCTTTCCAGGGACTCTGGCTTTTGAGCCGCAGTTTGTACACCGTTGACGTTGAGGAAATTGCTTCGTATCTGGAAAATGGACGTGTAAAACCATTTTTCATCGGGTTGCCCATAGCTGTTGCTGTCTTTTTCGGCGTCGCTATTTGCGGCGGCAAACATGTCACTTTCGGCGATCTTGCGGCAATAGCAATTCTGGCGTTATTTTTCTATTACGCCAATATCGGCGTAGCCGGACTGGCAACAATGGTCGGACGGAAGCTTCCATCAGCTGCCGATCGGGATCGTCCATGGAGCGGCACTATTCGCGGTGGCGTGGTATTAGAACTGGCTTTTCTCTTTCCTTTGCTGGGATGGTTTTTTGTCCTGCCGATTTCGCTTATTGTCGGTGCCGGCGCAGTAACTTCACGGTTGATTGCCAAAAGAAAGGAGCGCGGAACCTCCAGCTCAGGCAATCCAATCAGTTCTACAGCTCCAACCGGTGTGCATACGGAAAAAACGGGCGCCGATGAAGTAGTCGGTGCGGCCGGATGACAGCCGATATTACTCGCAGAAAGTTTTTGGCGGCAGGCGGGCTGATTGGTTGCGCCTTGCCACTGACCGGCTGCAGTAATTTGAATGGTTTGATTGCCGATCGTCTGGGCGGAGGCATTCCGGACAAACTGAAAGTAACTGATGGACCTGAAATCGATCCGGCATTTCACCTTATATCGCGCGCTGGTTTTGGTCCCTGGCCTGGGGATGTTGAGCGTATCAAAGAACTAGGCATAAAGGCCTGGATTGATGAGCAACTGAATCCGGAAAAGATTGACGACAAACTTTGCGATCTGAGGGCACGCCGTTTCGAAAGTATTTTTCTTGATCCGGGCATGTGTTATGAATTCAAGCGTGAAGCTTTGCGCCGAGACCTTTCTCGTTATCACCTGCTGCGCAGCGTTTACAGCAAAAGACAGTTGCTCGAATCGATGGTCGAATTTTTCAGCGACCATTTCAATATTTACATTGAAAAGGGCGATTGCATTTATTTGAAGGCCACAGACGATCGCTCAGTGATAAGGAAAAACGCGCTCGGTCGTTTTCACGATCTTGTCTATGCTTCGGCCATGTCGCCGGCGATGCTGGTCTATCTGGACGGCAAGGAAAACAAAAAAGACGGCCCGCATGGAATCCCCAATGAGAATTATGCTCGTGAGCTTTTAGAGCTGCACACTCTCGGCGTCGACGGTGGTTACACGCAAAAGGATGTCTATGAGGCGGCTCGCTGCCTGACGGGCTGGCGCCTGTACAATGGCTCGAAAAGAGGCAGGGCATACTTCGATCCCAAACTGCACGATGATGGTGAGAAGTTGGTTTTGGGAAAGAAAATTCCTTCTGGCGGTGGCGAAAAGGATGTTCGACTGCTTGTCGACATTGCTTGCAATCATCCTTCTACGGCAACGCACATTGCCAAAAAGCTGGTTGGTCATTTCGTATGCTTAGAACCTCCTGAAAGCCTGACTGCCAAGGTAGCGCAGCGCTTCACTGATAGCGGCGGTCAGATCAAACCGCTGGTTGAAGAGATACTTTATTCTGAGCAGTTCAAAACATCTGCCGGGGCAAAATTGAAACGACCATTTCAATATGTGGTCAGCTGTTTGCGTGCCACCGGTGCCGATACTATGGCCGGAGACTCGCTTCTGGAATATCTGACTCGAATGGGGCACGGACCCTTTCAATACCCGACTCCGGACGGCTATCCGACTGAGGCAAACCCATGGCTGGGGACGCTTTTATGGAGATGGAATTTTGCTTTTGCACTGTGCTCGAATGCACTTGATTCGGCAAAAGTTTCTCTCGATTCTCTTTCATCTGCAGTCGGACTGGAAAAAATCAACCAGTCGAAAAACGCTCCTGAGATTTTGTTTTCCTATTTCGCCGGCAGACGGCCGACCAGGCAGGAAATCGCAGCTCTTAGTAAATATGCCGCTGAGAGGAACTTGAACGATCCCAGTGGGCGTGCAGAATTGATTGGTTTGATCCTTTCCTCTCCTGCTTTTCAAAAGGTATAGGTCATAATGCCGTCTCAGTCAAGACGACAATTTTTGAGAAGTCTGGCGCTGCGCTCCGACAATTTGCGCAGCGCCGACAATAAGACTCTGGTGTGCATCTTTCTGCGTGGTGGCGCCGACACGCTAAATATGTTCATTCCTTATGCCGACGATACGTATTACAAGATTAGACCGACTATTGCGGTTCCTGATCCAAAAAGCGGCAAAGGCAGCGATTGCGCCCTTAAGCTCGATGATTTCTATGCGTTTCATCCTAAGCTGGCACCAATTTTGCCTCTCTACAAGGAAGGCAGATTGGCGATTGTGCAGGCGGTCGGCACTGACAATCCAACCGGGTCTCATTTTGAAACTCAAGACCAGATGGAGCATGGCGACGCCTTCAAGAAAAACTCGGGCGGTGGATGGTTGGCTCGCTACTTGCGTGCTCGATTCGGCAATGATTTGACTCCTCTTTCAGCTGTTTCAATTGGGCCGATTATTCCTGAGTCACTGAGAGGCGCACCAGGAGCAAGTGCAATTTCTTCGATTGATGAAATCAGGATCAAGGCGCCCTGCGAAAATCCGGCAATAGTGGCTAAAGCGTTGAGCGATCTCTACAGCGCCGAAGTGGGAATTCTTTCTTCGCCAGGGCTCGACACTTTGAACCTTTTGAAGAGAGTGGAAACATTGCGAGCAGTTAAATATAAGCCGGAAAAGGGAGCCAGCTATGCGGACAATGATTTTGCCAGGGGCTTGCGCGAAATTGCTCGATTGATCAAAGCGGAAGTTGGATTGGAGGTGGCCTGCATCGATCTGGGCGGCTGGGATACTCATTTTGTTCAAGGCTCCGTATCCGGAGTGCAAGCCGCATTGATAGATATTCTCAGCGGCAGTCTGGCAGCCTTTGACGCCGATTTATCCAACTGGCACAAACAGGTGACGACACTGGTGATCACCGAATTTGGCAGGCGCAGTTATGAAAATGGATCTTTAGGCACCGATCATGGACGCGGTTTTGCGGCCATGATCCTGGGGGAAGGCGTAAGCGGCGGTCAAATATTGGGTCATTATCCTGGATTAAACGAAGAGAAATGGGTGCTTGGTCCCAGTGGGCTGGATGTGATTTTCGATTATCGCTCCGTACTTTCGGAAGTGCTGACAATGAGGATGGGATTGAAAAACTGCCTGAATGTTTTCCCGGGATTTCAGCCGCAGAAGATTGGCATAGTCGAACCTGCGATAAACCGCGCCTGACGGCTTTGCGCCGTTTCAAGACTTTTTGAAAGTTGTAAGAGGATGATCGGCAAACCCCCCGCTGGGACGGTGTCCAATTGTGCACCGACGGCGTCCTAAAAACCCCATGAACGCCCCTGACAATAAAAGTGAAGGTGCTTATGGAATATAGATCAGGCGCAGAGTCAATTGGCGAAATGATTGCCAGTACGACGAGTAAAGACTGGGCGCAAGATGCCGCTCATTCGATTTGGCATATGAATTGTTTTCCACTGCATGAAAGTTCGCAATCATCCATTCGTGAAGTGAATGACGGACTGCTGATAGGTAATGGAGATAGATTCAGTCTGACCGAGCAAGGCTGGTCGCTCAGAGACCGGCACGGCAATTCAATTGTGAAGTTGAGCCAGATAGATCACGCAGAGATGCCGGGAAATTCTGTGTTTTTACTGAGCAATGGTGCGCGCTATAACTCCGGATGTTTTTCTGACTCGATAACTTATCCAAATGGTGATTCAGTCAGTTGGACTCGCAATGGAAAAATTCTTTCTTCTCATGTTGCCGGCGATGCAATGAGAACAGCCGGACAGGCTGCCCAAGAGCTGGGCAGAACGGTGGGAAAGTTAGATTGTACCGGCTTTTTTCCTCCATCTGTTCGTAAGGATGCGGCTGATACTTTAGGTGCCAAAGCAGCAGAGATCGCAGCAAGATCTGTGGCCGGCGGCATGCTATTGAACCGCGATCTCCCGGACATGGGCAGGCGTACGGCAGAAATTGCCGCTAGTGGCATCCTCGGTGCCTTGCGCCAATCAGACCGAAGCCCCCACTCGGTATCACCCTTGTCGAGAAATCCGTACGAACCGGTCTTGGAAGACCATAAGCAGGCAAGAGATATAGCGCTGAGAAATGGCGATCACTTTAAGGTCAGTGCCGACGGACAAATTCGTTGGACGGACGCCAGAGGGCATGCGATTACGCAAGTGCGCCGGATTGATAACGGTTCTATACCGGGCAACACGTCTTACGAAATGAGCAACGGTGCGCGCTATGATTCCGGCTGCTTTAGCGATAGCATCTCATATAAAAACGGAGACACCATCACCTTCAGCCGAAACGGCAGTGTAGTTACTGGTGTCGTGGGCGGCCGGAGGGTAAATTAAGCGCCTCACTATTTTTTTGAAGCGCCTGGTTTTTCAGTCTTGGACACCGGGGTCTCGGACTTCGCCGTCGGTTTGCCTGGCTTAGATGGTTCTGTCTTAGCCTTTTCGGTTTGGGCTGACTTTGATTGAGCGGGAGCTTTTTCATTGGCATCGCCGGCTGCAAAATCCTTGTTGTATTGATCCAATTGCTTTTCGAAGGCTTCTACTTCGGTCTGATTCCAATTGTTTCTTGCTAGCCCCGGTTCCATTTCAAGAAAGTGATCGAGCCGGCCTCTCAAGTTTTTGTAGGTAGCAGGCGAAATGGTTCCCACTCTTTTCGCTTGTTCAAGCATGGTGACCATATTGCTCAGGCGCTGTCGATATTTGATGGCAAAGCCTTGAAATCGCTTGAAGGGGGCCATTTCCGGCCTATCAAGTACTCTTCCTTTGGGCTGTGCATTGCTGGTCGGCGCCTGCGCGGGTTCATTTCCTGCAAAACAAGCCGGCTGCAGGGAGAGAATCATAAGCGGTGTCAAAGCCGCCATTAAAATTCGCTTGCTCTCATTCATGCTTCTCTCCCTTGCGCGGACAGGATTTGGAATACTCTTTAGCAGTTTACTTCTTTGCCGGAGTTACCGCTTTCTTTGTGGTTGTTTTGGTTTTGCTTTCGCCGGATGCGGTTTTCTTCGCTGTTGAGCTGGGCGCGGATTTGGTTGCGGCTGTTGTTTTTGGTTTGTTTGAGGCTGTCGACAGATCGGCATTCAGTTTGGTCACTTGTTTTTCCAGATCGTCCACATCGGTCTTTGGAAATCCGGCGCTTTCCACTTTCTCTTCCAGTGCTGTCAGACGATCAATTTCAGCGCTGAATTTCGAGTGTTCATCAGCATTGATCCATTCCTTGGTTTGGGCTTGGTCATTTTGTTTGGTCAGATCTTTCAGTCTTTCTTTGAACTTCAAGCTATAGGATTTTGTCGAGCTGACAGACACCGAGGTAGAACCAGGACCGGAACGACCGGTGCTTTCTATGATGGTCGTGCGTTTCACAACTTCATCGTCGGCCTGACAGGCAGGCGCCAGGGAAATCAGCATCAGGGGTGCCAAAACTGCAAGGGACAAACGCTTGATATCGGTCATTTTTCTTCTCCGTTGGGCTGTTTGAGGCTCTTTTGAAAGGCTTCACTTGAGAACCTGGGCCGATCTTGATGATTAGCCGTCGACTGAATATACCCAAGGCAAAGCCGCTCAAAAACGACCTGTAAGTCATTGTATAGGTGGATATCCATATCTGATCGATCGGCTTGTTTGCTGGCGCAAGCAGTGTTGCAGATTAAGCTACAGTCATGTAAGCCTCAATGGCGCACTATTTTGGGCATTGCGGCCTTACAATTTCCCCTTTGAAATAGCCGCGATGGAAGCCCTGCATGTTAGAGGCGGCTCAGCATTGCGAGAACATAAGCCATGTCTAAGCTGTCGCACGATAAGGGTTTCTTTGATCTGTTTTTGAGTGTTCAGAAGGGCGAACGCACGATCACGTCATTGCTATTCGTGTGGTTGTTTCTATTTATCTGCGTCTATTACATTCTCAGACCGATTCGCCGCGGTTTATTTCTGGCCGGACTGGGCAACGAATACATGCCGCTTGTTTATATAGGTACGGCATTGTTTACCGGAATTGTCGTCTGGCTGTATTCGAAATTTTCAAAAGCGCCAAGAAAGATTTTGATCAGTTCTGTGTATGGCATTTTTATCGTCAATCTTTTGGCCTGGTGGCAGATTTTTAAATGTGAGTCTCCGCTTGCTTCCGGTGCCTTCTGGGTCTGGCTCGATGTTTTTTCAATCATGGGCGTGACGCTTTTCTGGATGTACGCCAATGATGTTTGCGATTCGAATAAAGCCAAAAGATTGTTTGGCATTGTCGCTGCCGGCGGCGGCTTGGGAGCCGTTTTAGGCAGTACGATTACGGCCAGTCTGGTCGGCACGATCGGCACTACCAATTTGCTTCTGGTGGCCGCCTTTATCGTCGCTCTTACTCTGGGGATTTTTCACGCGCTGGAAGCTCTCAACAAAAAAAAGAAAGTGGTCGAGCGCGCCTCTGCACCGGAGTTTGAAAAGACTGATGTGTCCAGTATCTCAGGTGCCTTTAGACTGATTCTGAAAAATAAGTTCTTGCTTTTGCTGCTCTTCGTTGTCGCCTTCGAGCGCGTCACACCGGATATGGTGCAATTTCTGTATAACGATATTTTGAAGAATATGGCCACCGGCCGAGATGCCATAGCCGCCCTGGACGCCAATTTGGAACGCTGGCGCGGCATGGTCGAATTCTTGGTCGAACTCTTTCTTGTTTCCGCCATCGTGCGCAAGATGGGCTCCGGATTCTGCCTGTCATCGTCTGCCGGTTTGATCTTTGCAGGCGTGGCCATGTTTGCCATCGTACCCAATCCGATTATATTGATGGCCGTGTTTCATGGCGACGAAGCGATGCGTCATGCCTGGTTCAAGGCGGCCAAAGAGCTGATGTATACAGTCACCAGCCGCGATGTTCTTTATACGGTCAAGCCGGTCATTGAAATGTTCGTCTACAGAATGGCCAGAGGCGTGGCCGGGGTTCTCATCTTCATTGTCAACACGGCCCTCGGTCTGGGTGCCAAAGGCGTGATGGCGGCGGCAGGAATCTCAGCGCTTTGCTGGATCTATTGCGGGTGGAAATTGAGCAAAGAGTATGCACGCCTGGAATTCGAAGCGACCCGCCGGGCCCTGGAAGCGCAACTGGGCGAAGGCAGCCTGGTCGGCAAGGAAGTTTCTGTCGGTGAAGCGGCATTGAGCGCGAAGTCCTAGAGGCTTTTTTCAAGCGATTCAGATCATTTGCCGTCGGCCGCTTTTTTACGCCTCAAATCGCGTCCTGATTGAGCCCTGTTTGAGAAAACGATCGCTTCCTGGGGGCGATTGGCATCGTTCAATGTTTTGGCCGCGAAGTCTAAAACGCGAATGAAGGCTGGGTACTCTTCCGGTTTGTGGTTGGGATCTCTGTTGTAGCGGTGCTGCCAATAATTGACCCAACCATTGGGATCGTTGCGGATTTGCTCGGCCATTTGCGGTGTAAATGCCACGGCACCTGAGTCGACTTCAACAGGAGCGCTGTAAACAGCCTTTTTCACGGGTGCCGCTGCAGCCGGATGGCAACTTGTCGCCACAGCGTTGGCGGCAGCAGTTGTTGTTTGAACTGCTTTTGGTTGAAAGTCTTTGGCTGCTTTGGAGCGTCTTTCTTGCTCTTCAATTTGCGTCGTCAAACGCTCAATCGATTCGGCCAATTTTTCTTTGTTGAGAGTGGCAACCGTTTTTTCCATGGTCAGAAATGCATCCAGAAAAGGTTTTACTCCGACGCCGTCTTGGCCCAGAGCCTTAATGCGATCCAGCAAGATTTTTCTTTCGTCGAACAATTGACCAGAGACAGGACTGAGAGATTTTAAATCTACAGGGCGCTGTGTCTTTGTATTGGTTGACCTGAACGCGCGGCAAGCCTCGCCCTTCAGGGCGGGGAAGGATAGCGCGGC
>CAZHEZ010000103.1:0-26659 GCA_964531315.1 uncultured Candidatus Obscuribacterales bacterium
CTCTGAGAGCAACTGGCCTGCTCAGTGAATGTCTTTCCAGCCTTACTTCAGCCGCTTCGAAGCTGGAGGAAAAGCGCGCCACCTTAGAAGAGAAGATGATCAAGCGTTATTTCCATGAACTGGCAGCGGAAATTTCAACTGCATCCGCAATCATTCACCGAATACTTTCCGAAAGGAAAGAATCATATGAAAGCGAAAACCTTGATTGTGGGCTGCAGTTGACCAATGAGATTTTGGCCAAACTGCAAGAATTCCACAAAGCAATAGATTATGACTGGAACTACCTTGAACAGTATTTCGAACACGGTTTTTACTTGGAGCTTACTGAGAGTTCGCTTCTTTTGGAAAAAATGCGCCTGTTCGTTGCCAAATTAAAAAAAGAAGATACCCCTTGAACATGGCATGATTAGCCATTATCCATCACCGTACTCTAATAGTAGCGGTCGGAGAATCTATCAGACAACGAATTCCCCGATATTGCGCAGCGCTTTTTGAGCTTTGAATCGCACTTCAACATCAGCGTCTTGAGTGGCTTGCTTGAGTGCGTCAATGACTGCAGCATCTTTCGTAACAGATCGTTTTAGAATTTTTCCCAACGCCTTGGCACTGGCTTTCCGCACCTCGACAGCCTCGTCCTTGAGACCCTTAGAAACGACGCTGCCTGCATGCGCAGGTAACTTGGACATCTTTTCTACAGTGCGGACGGCTTCCTTTCTCACCCACTCATCATCGGAATCGATCAGTCCGAGAATGGCGGATAGTTGTGATTTTGCTACGCCCGGTCTCTCTTGAAACCAGCGCAATGCCGTCAGTTTGACAAAGACACTCTGGTGCCCGAGCGCACTGCCGAAAGTTTTGGCGCTCATGCTTTCCAATTCCTCAGGCAATCCCAATTTCAGACCACGCGGCTCAAAACCGGGATAGTCATGCTGAATGATCATCGTTTCAACAACGTCGGCTAGCTTATCGAGATTCATAGGTTGTTATTGCCCACCGAACATTTTTTGCAGATCTTGCAGTTGCTGCAATGGATTTCCGGAGCCGCCGCCCATACCGGGAACTTGCATTCCACCGGACCCGCCCATCATCTGCTGCAGACCAGAATAGGGATTGCTGAAATCTTGTTGCACGGCGCCCCTATTGATGTAGCCGTAAAGCACCATTTTACGCAGGAAGCGTCTGGCCATGTCATACGAAACCGAAGCAACCTCAACATACATTTGACTGGCGCCACGTTGAGTGAATCTGAAGACATTCTCGTTGTAAGTGCTGTAAGCCTTACCCGTCCTGGCCATGCGAATATTTTCCTGAGTGATCACCTGTTGTTCCATAATGCCAGGGCTCAGCTGTTTAAGCCGATTGCTCAGCACACCTATCGAGAATGAATTTCCAGAGATGCTGGGAGTTGCCGCCGATGATTGAAAGTTGCCGAATTTGATGGCAATCGGAACCTGCATACTGCCCATCATCGATTTCATCATACCGGCCATGGCACCGTTAGCCATTCCACTGGCGCCGCCGGCTTGCTGCATGGCAAGCTGAAAGGAATTGGTCTGGTTGGCAGGAACCATGAAAATGATTTGAGTGGGCTCGACGGCGATATTGCCGCTTCTGTCGTTGCTGAAAACAAAATTGGCGGTGCCTACTGATCCTTGACGAACCAGACTGGCTGTTTTCTTTGCATCGTCAGGATCGATTTGATAATTGAGGGGGGCGATATACAGTTGTCCCAATGTCAATTGGCCACCCCAGGTACCGCGGAAATCAGCTGGATATGATTTTTCCGCTGTGCCGGCCAGCGTTCCGGTTGTCGCCTGCCCTTTGAGAAGGGGCAGCTGACCCATCTTGGGAGTAAGAGCTTTAAGAACGATTGGGAAGGTCGGAGTGGCTTTGCCTGAAATTTCTTCTAAACGGCCATAGAGCATGATTGGTTTTTTTGCTGCTGGCTGCGCAGGTTGAGCCGCTCTGGCTTTTTCTTCTATGAGTCCTGTATGAGGTCGCTCAGGAGTGCCCATATGAGCAGAGGTTGATTCCGGCTTGGGAGTTGTCTCGCCAGCTTCTTCTTTAGAAGTTTCAGGAACTGTGGGGACAGCTGGTTGAAGCGGAGCCGTACCTGGTGTGGGTGTGGAATTGCCTGACTTACTGCCTTCCACTTCGCCCAAAACAGCAGGCGGCAGGCCGCCTGTGCCGTCACCTTGTGCCTGAGCCGCGAAGGGGAAACTTTGTGCGGCCACTAAAAACGTCATGGCGCCTAAAGCAAATATTTTGTTGGCTCTATTATGCTGACTGACCATTTCTTCACCCTGGCTCGGTTTTTGCGACGTGCTACCACCGGTGGTATCAGTACCTGAATGCTCCGGGAACCGGCGAAATTGACCTCTTTCAGAGTCGGCAGATAACGACCCCTTAGCTAATATACAGTACTATCGATATGTCCGGTTTAACCGGATTTGAAAAGAGGATTTTGCTCTGCCCCCCGCATTGCCTGCCCACGAGCCGCAGATTCTTGTAATTATGGGAGTTTCCGGCTCCGGCAAAAGCACGGTCGGAAAAAGGCTGGCTCAGACCTGGGGCTGGTCTTTTATAGAAGGAGACCAGTTTCACAGCCGAGCCAATGTCGAAAAAATGGCGGCAGGCATTGCTTTGACCGATAGCGACAGGGCTGACTGGCTGAAGACAGTGAGAGCCCAGATGGAAGCGGCACTGAACGCAGGTGAAAGCGCAGTCGTAGCCTGTTCTGCTTTGAAGTCCAAATATAGAGAGTCCCTTAGAATCGGCCATCGAGTGCAATTCGTATTTCTGAATATCGGTTTTGCCGAAGCGAATGAAAGGCTGCTCGCCCGCACAGGTCATTTCATGCCGGCCAGCTTGCTGGCCAGTCAATTTGAAACTTTAGAGCCACCAGAGGGTGCAGATACGATCAATGTTGATGCACAACAGTCGCCCGATCAGATCGTAAAGGAAGTCGTTGCCAAACTTCAAAACTAATTTCTTTATCTGATGCCGACTGAAAGCAGATCGTCTATTTTCTTGAGCAAAGCATCATCTAATTTCGTTCCTGCCGCAATCAGATTGTCATCGATTTGCGAAAGCTTCGTCGCCCCTGTGATTACGCTTGTGATTTCCGGTAAACGCAAACACCATGCCAACGCCATTTGCGGCATTGTCAAGCCGGCTTCAGCTGCCAGTTTGGCGAGTTTTTCCACAAGTGAGAGTGTCTCTTTGTTTAAATTGCCGAGCATAAAACTATTCACTCGTGCATCGGCACCCCTGCTGTCTTCAGGGGCCGCCTTTGCGGATTTGTATTTGCCGGTCAATACACCCTGAGCAAGCGGAGAAAAAACAACCTGTCCCAGTCCCAATCGGGCTGCCTGAGGAATCACTTTTGCTTCCATATTGCGGGCCAGCATGTTGTAGCGCGGCTGGTTGGAAACAGGCGGCATCGCTCCTAAAGATTCGGCAATCTGGCAAGCTTCTTCAATCTGCTCTGCTTGCCATTCACTGACGCCCCAGTAAAGAATCTTTCCCTGCCTGGTCAAATCGTCCATGGTCCGCACCAGCTCGAAAAGCGGCACTTCAGGATCAAATCGATGACACTGATAAAGGTCAATGTACTCGACATTCAGTCTCTTCAAGCTCAAATGGCATTGTTCGAAAACATGCTTTCTAGAAAGACCTCTGTCGTTTGGTCCTTCAGCCATGGGAAAGAAAACTTTTGTGGCTAATACGATGCTGTCGCGGCGCCAATTCTTCACCGCTTTACCGACTACGGTTTCAGCTTCTCCATGCGCGTAAACGTTGGCAGTATCGAGAAAATTGATGCCCTTTTCAAGGGCATACTGAATCTGTTCTATGGACGCTTTTTCATCAATGGTTCCGCCATAGGTCAGCCAGCTGCCCAGTCCGATCTCACTCAAGCGCACGCCCCATTTTCCCAGCTTGCGATACTGCATCGAAAGTTTCTCCCAGCATTTGCCCGTTTCAAGAGCCCAGGTGAGGACGTAATTTATTCTTCGCCTTTAATCGGCAAAAAGAAGATTGTGATGATACCAGGAATGGAAGCCAGAAAACTGACCAGGAAGAAATTAGGATATCCCAGCCATGTAGTCATATAGCCGCTCAAATAGCCGGGAATAATCAATCCCAAAGACATGATTGCTGTGGCGATCGCATAATGAGCAGCTTTGTACTCCGGCTTCACAACTGAAAGAAGAAAGACCGTGTAAGCTGCCGTTCCCAAGCCGTAAGAAAATTGCTCGCCGGAATTGGCTACATAGATCCAGATATGATCCTGCGGTCTGAAGCAGGCTAGCGCCCAGTACAGTGGAATAGCAGCACTTTGAATAATGGCGGTCGGCATCAAGCACTTTTTCAGACCGAATTTTGCAACCAGATAGCCGCCCAGAAGCCCGCCGGAAAGAAGAAAAATCGGTCCGACCGTTCCATATATAAGCCCGACGTCGGCAGTAGAAATGGCCAGCCCACCGTTTTGCCTGCCGTCAAGAAGAAAAGGCATCGTCATTTTCAACATCAGGGCATCGCCGAATCTAAATATAAGGATATAGAGACAAATGACTGCGATTCTTTCTTGATCAATGAAAGTGGAAAGCACACTGCCGAAGCGTTTGAAACCCTCGGCAAAATTGGTATTCAGCTCCTGCTTCGGCTCTGGGGCAGAAGTGCTAATTGTTTTTGCGGTCTGAGGCAATATAAATAGATGCACAATACCGAAAATCAAGAACAAAGCACAGCAGACTGAAAACGCGGTGCTCCAACCAAGAGAATAGTTGACGACGCCCTTGGAAAGGGAGACATAACCGGCCAGCATTACCAGAGGGCCCTGACCGATAAGCACTGCGATTTTATAAATAGCGTTGCGAACACCGACATAAACAGCTTGCTGGGTCTTATTCAGTACATCCATGTAATAGCCGTCGATGGCCACGTCTTGAGTTGCCGAAGCAAAAGCGATAAGGGCCAGGGCGCCGACTGACAAAGCCACATTGTCGGCAACGAAAGCGGCGCCAGCCAAAAGAGCACACATTGCCGACAGCACCAGCTGTGCCACCACTATCCACTGGCGCCTGGTTCCATAAATGTCGACCAGAGGAGCCCAGATAAATTTCAAGGTCCAGGCAAAAGAAAGTGTGCTGGTCACAACACCGATAAATTCGTTCGATGCGCCCAAATTTTTATAAAAAACCAGGGACATCATATTGACGATGGTAAAAGGCAGCCCTTCCATGAAATAGAGGCTGGGAATGAAAACTTGAGGCGGCACTCGAAAGCCAGTTTTGATCGTCGATTGCCGGCTTGCTTCGGGATCGGTCTTGCCGCTGGATGTTTCGCTTTCTGTGGTCATGCAAGACTCAAAGGCAATCCGTTATCATTAATCGGCTCGTCAAGCGGTTCGAAGACAAACCATGGAGTGATCATACGTTGCTGAAAGGAAATTTCCAAAAGAAAGAATTGAAGATTCTGAATATTCTCTTAGCCGCAAGTATCCTCTGTGCGCAAACGTCTGCATTGGCCTTAGAACAAACTGGAAGGAAAAGACCAATTGAAGAAAAGAACAAAAGCGTTTCGCTGACGAGGAGTGCCGATCCCCTCTCACTGCTAGGTTGCGATGCGGCGTTCAACAAAGCGGCTCTGACTAAAGTTGATTCGATTGTTCGTGATTCTTTCTATTCAATAGAATTGAGTAAAACTGTTTGGCCAAAGGCACTTTCCAAACAAAAAGAGAAGATACTTGCCGCCAGAGACCTGATCGAGCTGTCGGTTGCCATCAACCAGGCGCTGGACGAGCTGAAAACAAGCCATTGCCGGTTTCTTACCATTAATGACGATACCTATTATTTTTTGAATTCACTGTTTTTGCATGGCAAAAACGAGGACAAGGCAAAATCGGCGTTCCCCGGTTTCATCACAGGAGGAGTCGGCTTCGCACCTGATGTTGTGCGTTTTGTTCTTGATGGATCGCCGGCTTTCAAGGCGGGAATTCACGTAGGCGATAAGATTGTCAGCGTAAACGGCAGCCAATTGATCGGGCAGGCGAATTTTTTCGGTGCGGACATCAGCCATCCAATCGTTGTATTTAAACGAAATTCGAAGCCGCATTGCGTCCAGTTGAATATCCACAAAGTCAGTATGTATGAGATGTACTCAGAGGCGGTAACCAAAAGTGTGCGCCGATTCGATAAAGATGATTTACATCTCGGATACGTTCACTTATGGTGCGGGGGACATGCTGCACAAGAGGCATTGGCGGACACCCTGGACAGAGAGCCGTTAAAAGACTGTGATGGTTTGATCCTGGATCTAAGAGACGGATACGGTGCCTGCTCGCTTGATGCTCTCGATCCGTTCTACCGTCAACCAGCTGCCTATCCCGATTTTGAGATGATATCCCGGGAAGGCAAGAAAACAACCAATCGAATTTATTTCGACAAACCGCTGGTCGCCCTTATCAATGGTGGCTCCCGCAGTGGCAAGGAGATGCTTGCCTTTTCTCTCGAAAAGACAAAGCGGGCCCAGGTTATAGGTGAGAGGACAGCCGGATATTTCGTGGCCGGGCAACTGTTCAAAATCAATGATCTCTGTGCGCTCTATCTGGCCGTGAGTGACTGTTCGCTTTCCGGCACTCGCCTGGAAGGCACAGGAGTGGAGCCGGATCTCAAGGTTGCAAACGACAAAACCAAAGCGGATGACAGACAATTAGAAGCGGCAAAAGACGAGCTGGTCAAACGAATCAAGAGCGAAAGAGAGAAAGAAGAAAGTTCGCCGGCGCCTTGATCTTGGCATTCTTGAAAACCGGCCTGTCCTTCCTCACATCTTCCCCACATGGAAACTCTAGACTTAAGCCAGGTCGGAGTTTAAGGACAGAGGAGGGGAGATAAGAAATGATAAGCGGCAATTAAAGATGCCGAAAACTCTCATCAGGCCTGGGATAATTGGGCGATTGCAAATCTAATCTTGCAGGAAACCTATTCGTCCGCCCTTTTATCAAGACCTTGTGCAAAATAATTCAGGCTTAGGAGGATTTTCAATATGAAATCACCGAGTGGCTCGTTATATGCTCGCTCGCTTTTTTCCGCATTATCGGTTGTCGCAATTACGTCAACAGCAGGTCTGGCTGCACCAACAGCAGATCCGTCCATGGATGCCCTGCGCAATGCAGAAAATCTGATGAAGAAAGACAAATTCAAAGACGGCCGCGGCAAATTGGATGAAGCAATCAAAGCAAACGCCAACAATGCCAAAGCCTACATCGATCGCTGCCTGGCTAATGACCGCCTCGGGCATTACCCTGAGGCAATCGAAGACGGTACAAAAGCCATTCAGATGGACCCCAAGTCCGCTTCCGCTTATGTTAATCGCGCTTGGGCCTGCAACAAAACGAGAAAATACAATCAAGCTCTGGAAGATCTCAATCGCGCTATTGAAATCGATCCCAATATGCCAATGGCATACGTCAACCGTGCTCACGCTTACAATGGTCTGGGACAGTATGACAAGGCAATCGCCGATGCCGACAAGGCCAGCGAGATGAAGGGTCAACATTCTCGGGCCCTGGCATTAATCAACAAATCGCATGCCCTTCATATGCAAGGCAATCACAACGACGCAGTTGATGCTGCCACTTTGGCCATTCAAATCAATCCCAAGCTGTCGGCCGCTTACATAAACAGAGGCAGGGCGCTGGCCAAGCAGGGCTTTCATGAAAAGGCTGCCGAGGATTTCTCGAAAGCCTTGAAGTACAACGGACATTTAGCGCATATCTACCACCATCGCGGCATCAGCTATAAAGCCATGGGCAGCGATAAGCAGGCACAAGATGACTTTGACACCGCCAAGAAGATGGGTTTTATCCCCACTTCATCGACCAAAGTCGCAGACCCCAGGTAAGCGCATTCAGCAAAACCTTTTTGAGTGAGGACATAGAGATGTTGAAAGTAAATGCATATCCGGCAACGATTATTGCTGCCGCTGTTCTGATTTTGAGTTACAACCCCAAGGCAATGGCCTTTGACAACAATTTCAATCTCAATACACTGCCGGTCCATTCGTCGCAAAAAATGACCCAACTTGAATCAGAGTCGGGCGGAGTCTTTTTCGGCGGCGGTGAATCGGAGTCGGGCGGAATCTATGGTGGCGAGCAAGAGACTGAGACCGGCGGTCCGACGGATCAAGGCAACTCGTCCGAAACAGGCGGTGCCCTTAATAGCGGCGCCTCTTCTGAAACCGGCGGGCCAAACAACTCGGGAGCAGAGTCGGATTCAGGCGGCGCCAACAACTCCGGCGGCAGCACAGAATCGGGCGGGCCGGGAGTAGAGATCAAAAACTACTGAGTGATGACCGGCTCTATTCGGAATCAATTCAATTGAAAAAGGGAGGCTGGTGTTTTCAAGACCAGCCTCTTTTTTTAGAAATGCGCAATAACCCTAAAATTTGGGGTCTTGAGCCACTGTTCAGGATAAGATCAATATATCCACATATTGAAGCGAAAAGAGGGCATGCCGATGACTGAATTACACGCCAAAGACATCAAAAATCTCTACGAGTCATTGCCTGAAAAGCATAACCAGGCACGCAAGCGCTTTGGCCGCGGCCTGACCCTGGCAGAAAAAATCCTCACGGCCCACCTTGACCACTGGGATGCCAGTGAAAAACATCCTAAACGGGGTGAAAGTTATGCGCTCTTGCGCCCGGACCGTGTGGCCATGCAAGACGCGACAGCGCAAATGGCTGTTTTGCAGTTCATGCAGGCTAAATTGAAAACAGTGGCCGTGCCTTCCACAATCCACTGCGATCACCTCATTCTTGCCCGAGTGGGCGCCGAAAGAGACATGGAAAATGCGCTCACAGAAAATGCCGAAGTCTATAACTTCCTGAGAACTGCAGCCGAAAAGCACGGCATTGGTTTTTGGAAACCAGGCTCGGGAATCATTCACCAGGTTGTTCTGGAGAATTATGCATTTCCAGGCGGCATGATGATCGGCACTGACTCACATACACCCAATGCCGGCGGACTGGGCATGGTGGCAATCGGAGTAGGCGGCGCTGATGCTGTCGATGTTATGGCTGGAGAGCCATGGGGCGTCAGATGGCCCAAACTGATAGGCGTGCGTTTGACCGGAAAATTAAACGGTTGGACCGCGCCTAAAGATGTAATTTTGAAATTGGCCGGCATATTGACGGTGGCCGGCGGTACAGGCGCAATCATCGAATATTTCGGACCAGGTACCGAGTCTATAAGTTGCACAGGCAAAGGCACTATTACCAACATGGGCGCAGAGCTCGGTGCCACCACTTCCATATTTCCCTTTGACTCCCGCATGGCCAAATACCTGCGCGCTACCAAGCGAGAAGACATAGCCGCCCTGGCTGAACAATTCCGCGAGCACCTCACAGCCGATCCGGAAGTCGAAAAGGACTACAAAAACTATTTTGATCAAATCGTGGAAATCGATCTCGATACTCTGGAACCTTATGTCGTTGGTCCGCACACGCCCGATCTGGCTCGCCCGATTTCGGAACTGGCCAAGGAAGTCGACGAAAAGGGTTATCCGGAACATCTCAAATATGCCTTGATTGGCAGCTGCACCAATTCCTCATATGAAGACATGGGCAGGGCTGCTCATGTGGCTAATCAAGCCGGTGAGCATGGCGTTAAGGCTGATATTGGTTTTCTTATCTCACCTGGTTCCGAGCAGATTTACAAAACAATCGGCCGCGACGGTCAGCTAAAAACACTGGAAACAATCGGCGGCACCGTTCTCGCCAATGCTTGCGGACCCTGCATCGGACAGTGGAAGCGAGAAGACATCACCCCCGGTGAAAGAAATTCGATCATCACTTCTTTCAACAGAAACTTCCAAAAGCGCAATGACGGCAATGCAGAAACGCTGGCATTTATCGGCAGTCCTGAAATAGTTACGGCCTTTGCTCTTTCCGGTTCTCTCAAATTCAATCCGCTCACCGATACGCTTAAAGGGACGGACGGCAAGGAATTCAAACTTATGCCTCCGACAGCTCAGGAGCTGCCGGAAAAAGGCTTCATCGCCGACGAGAGCGGCTACATTGCCCCGGCCAAAGATGGTGACAAAGTCGTGGTCGACGTCAAGCCGGATTCTGAAAGGCTGCAATTGCTTGAGCCATTTGAAGCATGGGACGGCAAAGACTACGGTAACTTGCCGGTATTGATGAAAGCGCTCGGCAAATGCACCACCGACCACATTTCGGCAGCGGGCATGTGGCTGCGCTACAGAGGACATCTGGACAAGATCAGCGACAACATGTTCAGTGGTGCTACCAATGCTTTCAGCAAAGATGTGGGCATCGGACTTGATGTTTTAAACGGCGAAAGAAAAGCCTTCCAGGCTGTCGCTCGCCACTACAAATCGGAAGGTCTCGGCTGGATTGCCGTCGGCGATCAAAATTACGGCGAAGGCTCCAGCCGCGAACATGCTGCCATGTCACCCCGCTTTCTCGGCTGTAAGGCAGTGGTTGTGAAGAGCTTTGCCCGCATTCACGAAACAAACTTGAAGAAGCAAGGCATTTTACCTTTCACTTTCAACAACCCGGAAGACTATGACAAGATTGGCGAAACAGACAGAGTCAGTCTTACCGACCTGGCTAAACTGGCACCCGGCAAGAATGTCGAAATGAAAATCCGTCATGCCGACGGCAGCGAAGAGACAATCGAACTGAAGCACACCATGACTGAAGAACAAATCGGCTGGTTCAAAGCTGGTTCAGCTCTCAATCTAATCCGTCTGCGCCGCGAAGGTGTCGGGTCGGCCAGATAGACTCTTTAGCGGGATTCATTTCCTGAGGAATCTAAAAGATCACGGCAAAGACTTGAGAAAGTCTTTGATCGCTTCGCGAAATTTGTCAGGCGCACTGACTGTTATGTCGCTGTGAGCACTGTCGGGCAATTGCAAAAGAGTCTTTTGCCCAACCGCTGTTTCATAAAGATGAGAGGCATGCTCGAAATCAATCACTGCATCATTGAGACCATGGGCAATCAAGACAGGCGGATGAGGCTGCCTTAAAACAGCGACATTGTTCAAAAAGGACTGGGGAAAGAGAAAATCCGGATATATGCGCAAAATCGGCAAGGCTTCGCGAGCGATGCGCTCGAGGGAGGCAAAACCGGACTGCAAAATAAGCGCCTTCGAGCTTCTCACCCTTGATATATATCCGGCTACCGAAGCACCCAGAGATTCACCATAGAGAACAATATTTTCCGGGCGGACACACTTTTCAGCGACCAAAAAATCATAGGCCGCTTCGCCGTCGAAACAGATGTCGGGAATATCAGGTTTTCCTTCACTCAGTCCGTAACCTTGATAGTCGTAAATAAATACTGAGACACCGGCTCGCAAAAGAAGCCGCACCAATTCAGTACGATTGGCAATATTGCCGGCATTGCCGTGGCTGACCAGCATCCAGTCTTTGGCCTGAGGATTCTCATAAATCCAGCCATGCAATCGATTGCACCGGCGGGACATGAAATAAACATCTTCTCCCTGAACACCACCCAAAAGAGGCGCTGCCTCAATATGATCTGGATAAGGATCGGGATGGAAAAGAAATTGCCGATACAGGCGTCGAGCCATGCGCGGAGCAAGCGCTACATAGACTCCAAAAGCCAGCGAAACACCGGAAAGAAACACCCGCAACTATCACCTCTCTGGCAAACTCCTTATAGTAGCGCGTTTGCAGCCCTCTGTCTAAAATTGCCCCGACATTGAGGGGGCTGTCCGTGGAAGAATAGGGAAGATGGCGGAATCCCTTAAGAGATGATGGCATCAAATGCATTCTGGAAAAACGACCAAAATAGTCAGAACGGCAACGGTTGTAGGCATTGCCGCAATTTTTTCATCTTTTCAAAGCGTCCGGGCCGAAGAGATGCTCAGCCTCTTCCAGCGCCACCGCGGACTGGGAAACGTTGAAGTGGAAATAACCAGAAATTCGGCCAGGATTGTCCAGCCAGAGGGCAATTGTTTCGTTGTGGCCGGACCGGATTGGGACGTCCATATTTTCAACCAGAAACGCAAGCGAATGGCCAAACTCTTGTTCAAGAATTTCGTCCGCAACGGCCCGAAAAATATCGAATATCTGGAGGGCGCAACCGAATGGCCGCTGGTTACCGAAAACCCTCAAACAAGCTACAAGCACCTGCCGGCCAAGTTGTATGCGCTGCCATTCAAACACAAGGATGGCCGGCTGGTTGAACTGAAGCGCGCAAAAGCAGGCTCATATTATGTCTCTAGGAACTTCCCAGTCGACCCGCACATACTCACCTTTTTACAGCAAATGTTTCACCTGCAACCAGCCGACGGCGTGCCTTTGAAATTCGTCAAACTGGGGCATCCCTATCAATTCGGGCAGGGTCTGGCCTACAACAGGCAGGAAGGAACAGTCACCATACTCGATACCATCACCGCCCAACTGAAACCGGCCAAAAAATTCGTCATTCCTCAAGGTTACAAAATGACCAATGAAAGCGATGTGACCATGGGCGATAAAACCGAAGACATGCGCGAGATTATCGAGCAGCTCAACTGATTAAATCTAAGGTCTGAAAGCCATCCCGGGCTCGGTTTTGGCAAAATCGCTCTTATCGGACAGCCGGGGCTGTGCGAAGCATAATCCTTTAGGGAACAAGACTATTGGGCATCTCAACCATTACAAATGACCGAAAAACCGCCTACAGATCAAGAATCGCCGGAAGCTTCAGGGGGCGAAACTCCCTTAAGCGCGAGCATTGGCGGAACCGGAAACTCGACCTGGCTGGAAGAAACGACTGTTCCTGTCGTACTGGAGCCCGGTTCAATTGTTCTTGATAAATATAAAATCGTCGAGCTGGTCGGCTTAGGCGGTATGGGCAGTGTATTTCGCGTCAATCACGTCCATCTAAACAGCGTTTTTGCCCTCAAATGTCTCAATAAAGAACAGCCCAAAGACGCCACCTGGAGGCGTTTCCAGAACGAAGCCAAAGCCGCCCATATACTCGACCACCCCAATTTGATCAAAGTGCATGATTTCGGGCTCCTGCCGGGCAGGCGCCCTTATTTCGTCATGGACTTCGTGGACGGCACAACCGTGGCAGATGAGGTTCAGCGTCTGGGCCGGTTGCCGGTCAGGCGCTGTCTGAGAATATTTATCCAGGTTGCTTTCGCTATTGCCTACGCCCACGAGCATGGCGTCATTCACCGTGACCTAAAATCCAGCAATATCATGGTCGTTAAAAATCAGGGTGAGGCAGAAGAAGAACTCGTCAAAATCGTCGACTTCGGCATAGCCAAGTTGACCGGCGTCGATGAATTCAACCAGCAAACCCTGACAAAAACAGGTGAGATCTTCGGCAGCCCACTTTTCATGAGCCCGGAGCAGTGCATGGGACTGTCGGTGGATCTGCGCAGTGACCTCTATTCACTTGGTTGCATGCTCTATGAGTCCCTGACCGGTGCCCCTCCTTTTATCGGCGAAAGCGCTTTGGCCACCATGATGAAGCATCAATCAGAGCCGCCGCTTTCGCTCAAACAGGCTTCCATGGGCATCGACTTTCCCCGGGAACTGGAGCGCATAGTCGCCAAGCTATTGGAAAAGGATCCCAATAACCGTTACCAGAACGCCAGCCTTCTGGCCGAGGACTTAATCGAGCTGGAAAATCAGCTCAAGTATCATAAAGCCGCTTCCGGAACCCTCAAAGAAGGTGAGCGTACGGCAGGCCGGACTGTTTATGTCGACAAGGGCAATGCGATCTTTCAAGGCAATCCAATCGGTCAAGCTTTGATTGCTCTGGTGGCATTTCTGGCCGGCATGGCAGTCACATATTTGCTTTTGCAAAACGAATTGGAAGCGGCCAAGGTAAGCAAACACCCGGTTGAGATTCCCTCCCAGCCACGCATCAATGCACCGCAACTGGATGAAAAACCTTTCTCACACATCGATTCGAGCAGCGCAGAGAGAGTTTTTGAATTTCCCAAAACCCCGGTCGGTGCCTTTCTTTTTTCCGAATTGCCGGGTGTTAATTGCACAGGTGAAAAGCGTGTTGCCAAAAACGTATTGATCGGCTTTAACCCAACTTATGACGCCCTCAACAAAAACCCGGACATGTTGAAGAAATTTGCACCGGATGATTTGACCGTTCTTTATCTGGCTCGCAACGAGAAAGCAGTATCGCGCATCTTCTCCACATTCCCGCATCTGACCGGACTAAAAGCACTGAATGCCAAATTTACTGACTTTGGCGACTCCGATCTGAAGTATCTAGACTCTCTTACCAATCTCAGCTACTTTAATGTCAGCTTTTCCAACGTATCCGGCGACGGACTGTCCAAAATAAAACACTTGAACAAAATCACTTCATTGCATGCCGGCAGTGTTCAAAATATCGCCACTCTTCTTGAAAGAGTGCCGGACATGACCAGCATGTTGCAGCTTTCCTTGCAGGCCGATTCATTGAATGATGCTTCCCTGGCTCAAATTGCTAAGTGTCCCACCCTGAGAGCGCTCTCAGTAGGGACAAACAGAGCGATCACGGATCAAGGCATCAAACAACTCTCTAAGCTCAAACAACTTAGATATCTGGACATTTGCGGCACTTCAGCCACGATCCAGTCGCTGCCTACTCTCAAACAACTGCCGAATTTGCGCGAATTGGTAATTTCCTCAAGCATGAATAATCAAAAAGACGGGATGATCCTGAAAAAAGCTTTACCGAAAGTGGAATTCTCCGCTGGCAGTCCGGAAAATCATTCTCCTCAATATTGCCTTGATTTTGCCTGGAAGGGAGAGGGTTTGTAAAAACAGATGCCGGAAGCCGAAGAGCAAAAGGAGAAAGTAGAAGTTCAGGAGACTGACGCGGACTTAGATCAATGTGGTTTGCCTTTTGCCGATACGACCATGTCAATGCATGCGCAGGCGCCGGCGGAATTGCAGCCAGGCGTAATTTTGCTGGACAAGTTCAAAATTATCGAGATTCTGGGCGTCGGCGGCATGGGCAGCGTCTATAGCGTAGAGCATCTGTTTATGAACCAGCATTACGCGCTCAAATGCCTGAACAAATGCCATCGCAACGACATCAATTGGCGGCGTTTTGAAAACGAAGCCAAAGCCGCAAACATGCTCGATCATCCTAATCTTTTGCGCGTCTATGAGTTCGGCCTCTTGCCGGGCGGGCGACCGTACTTCTTGATGGAATTGGTCAATGGCGTCACCTTAGCCGATGAAGTTAAAAAATTAGGTCGCCTGCCTATGAAACGGGCATTGAAGATCTTCATTCAGGTCGCTTTTGCCATCGACTACGCACACAATCACAAAATCATCCACAGAGATCTCAAACCCAGCAATATCATGCTGGAAAAAAACGTCCAGGATAATAGCGAAGCAGTCAAAGTCGTGGATTTCGGCATAGCGAAATTGACAGGCATCGATGAATTCAACCAGCAGACCCTGACCAAAACCGGAGAGATATTCGGCAGCCCGCTCTATATGAGTCCTGAGCAGTGTACAGGCACCACAGTCGATAGCCGCTCCGACCTCTACAGTCTTGGCTGTGTCTTCTACGAGACCTTAACCAGCGCTCCTCCCTTCATTGGAGAATCTGCTCTGGCCACCATGATGAAACATCAAGGCGAAGCACCGTTATCGCTTAAGGAAGCATCAATGGGGATTGGCTTTCCGACCGGGTTGGAGAGAATTGTCGCCAAGCTGCTCGAAAAGGATCCCAATCTGCGCTATCAAAAAGCCAGTGCGCTGGCTGCTGACTTAATTGAATTGGAGCGCACTCTAAGCGGTGACTCCAGCGCGCAGGCAAATGAGCAATCGGGAGAACTGAAGTCGCAGAGAGGCAGGATCGCAGCCGCCGGCCCGTCCCAGTTAAGCCAAAATGCAATTGTTATCGCCTCCCTGGCCGCTCTCACGGGAGCGGCAGCCGGCGCCGGAATTTGCTATTTGATCTTAAGCGGGCAGATCAAAGAAATAAAAACATACTACGAGGCCAAGGCAGCCAGAGAAGCACCCTTTAACAGCGAAGCACCGCTGGCTCAAAAGGAAAAAGCAGGGACGGAAGTAAAGGTTGCGCCTGCCCCCGGCAGTTTTTCAAAAATTGTTGGAAACGAAAGAGTGCTGACCTTTCCTAAAGGAGTCTGTTTGGGAACAATCATCGATGAAATGGGTTTTGTCAATGAAGCAGAAGGAGAAAAGAGATTTCCCAAGGACAGACGCCTTTCTCTGCTGGTCAGAAATGACGCCATAGACAGACCGGAACTACTCTTAGGTTTCGCACCACAAGACCTATTGATCTTGAATTTTTCATCGAGCATCGCTTTCAAACCGGAGGCATTTTCTTCTATTGCCAGTCTCACCGGTCTTAAAGCTCTGATCCTAAAACATACGCTTTTCAACGATACCTCATTGTCCAGCCTGGACAAGCTTACCAACCTCAGATACATCAACTTGAGCGACACGCGCGTGCACGGCGAATCGTTGATCAAATTACCAGTCCTGAAAAGCCTGAATGCTCTCGATGTCTCCAACAATTCAGGTTTGCTCCCCTTTTGCCAGAATCTTGCCAATCTGGATCATCTTTATGAATTGCAAATGCAGCATTGTCAGCTCGATGACGTAACCTTGAAGGACATTTCGCAATGCCAGTCCCTGAGAGTCTTATGCGTATCTCTAAACAAGGACGTAACTGATGCCGGAGTTAGTTATTTGAAAGACATGAAAAATCTTACCTGGTTGGATCTGACCGGCACTTCGGTCTCTCCCAATTGCCTGGAGAGCCTGGTCGGCATGCACGCACTGAGAAAGCTGGAGATGGATGAATTGGATTGGACAGACAAGCAAAGAAAAATATTTGAAAAGGATATGAAAACCAAGATGCCTGCGGTCAAGGTTTATTGGAACGATCAAGAGACAAGCAATTTAAACAAAAATCTGCCCGACCTCAATTGGGAAGCCGGAAACTTGAAGTAGTGCTGCGGTTTTTTAAACCAAGCGAGAATATACTGAAATAGACTGACTGGATGCCTGCGTAAACCCCTCATACGGTCGAGACCTCCATTGACTCAAGACTCAGAGGAAAAAAACGAAATTTCTAACCTGTCGCTGGATCAAGGTGATGCTTGCAGCGACACCACTTATAGCCTGGTTTCGCAACCGCCAGTAGTGTTGGAGCCGGGTGAGGTTATCCTGGAAAAATTCCGCATTATTGAATTGCTCGGTCGCGGCGGCATGGGCAGCGTTTACCGGGTTGAACACTTGCTGGTCAACCGCATCTATGCCCTTAAATGTTTGAGCAAATCACAGACCAATGACGCTGGCTGGCGGCGTTTTCAAAACGAAGCCAAAGCTGCCCATATGCTTGATCATGCCAATTTGATACGAGTCTATGAATTTGGGCTTTTACCGGGCGGACAGCCGTTCTTTCTTATGGAACTTGTGGAAGGTTCGACTCTCGCCGACGAAATCAAGAAAAGTGGACGCCTGGAATTAGAGCGCGCTCTAAAGATATTCATCAAAGTCGCCTTTGCAATCCAATATGCTCACGAGCATAAAGTCATACACAGGGACTTGAAGCCGAGTAATATCATGCTTTCAAAATCGTCCCTTGCACACGAACCGGAAATCGTCAAAGTTGTGGATTTCGGGATTGCAAAACTGACAGGACAGGACGAGTTCAATCAGCAGACTCTGACAAAAACCGGCGAAGTCTTCGGCAGCCCTTTGTTTATGAGCCCTGAGCAGTGCATTGGCATTGCTGTCGATCATCGCTCCGATCTCTACTCGCTTGGTTGTGTTTTTTATGAAACGCTTACCGGTGCGCCACCCTTCATTGGTGACAGCGCCCTCTCTACTATGTTGAAACACCAGTCGGACAGGCAGCTTTCACTAAGGGAAGCTTCTATGGGCGGGCAATTTCCAGCCGAAATGGAACATATCATCGAAAAACTTCTGCAAAAGGATCCGGACCATCGTTATCAAACAGCCAACGCACTGGCGGAAGATTTGATCGAGCTGGAAAAGGTAGTTAAAGGCGAGAAATTGCCGGAGGGAAGGGCAGGTCTGGGCAGTGCCACTCAGAAACTGGAACAAAAACGGACTGCGCCAAGGGAAAAGATCTCGATTGAGGCAAATGTGTTTGTAGTGCTCGGTGTCAGCACTTTTACTTTCGTGCTTGGAATGATATTGAGTTATGTCATTCTCACCATGCAAAGCGGCGATCCAAAATTTACCATCCCCAGGTGCTTGCTCTTTGATCAAGAAAAGAAGCCTGCCCAGGCAATACAATCATCTCCGCTCCCCCAAAAGACTGCATCATGGTCTAGCAAAAAAGAAAAATACCTGGAATTTCATTTTCCTGAAAATGAATCTCTTGGTTTTTTGGAGTTCAAAGATGGCACGCAAATGAGAGCCAGGGGTCTGGTCAAAGTTCCTCTCGGGCAACCGCTAGGACTGAGCGCCAGCAACTATCTTCTGCAAAACCCTCAACTGCTCGATGGTTTTCAGCCAGAAGAACTTCAAGTCCTGGATTTGGGCGGCAGTAAGAACTTAAAGCCGGAAATTTTTTCTCACTTAAAGCGCTTGACCGGCTTGCGAATTTTGAACCTGAGCGGTACCGACTTTGGTGACGGCGACCTGGAATTTCTTAGCGGTTTAGGAAAGCTCAGAGATCTGAATCTTGCCACCACACATGTTACCGGCAAATCTTTGCTCAAATGCCCAATTCTGAAAAACCTCAACTGTCTGGACATCACTTGCCTGGACGATGGAGAACTTATCGCCCGACAGGTTTCCAATTTGCCCAATTTAAAGCAGTTGGTGATTGCCGGCACAGACATCAAGGACGTCGACCTGGCAGATCTGGCTAAGAGCAAATCAATCAAGATTTTGTGCATTGCCCAGAATTTCATTTCCAATCAAGGTATAGCCAATCTTGTCCCACTGCAAACCCTCGAGTGGATAGATGTAACGGCAACAAACATAAAGCCCGAGTCCTGCAAATATTTTGCGCAAATGCCCAGTCTGAAATTGCTTGAAGTCGGAAAAATGTTCGAAGATCATTCACGCCAGACTTTTGCCCTTTACATGCAGAAGCACAGACCAAAAGTGAAGATACTCTGGGAAAACGTGCATACAGGCGACCTGGCTTCCAGTATGCCGACCTTCCCATGGGCTGGAAACGGTGCGTTGACACACCTCGATCTCGATCTTGGAAAAATCATCGATCTTCCCCAACATTGAAGAGCCTGCGCCGGCAAATCTACATAGGCCGAGCCGAATCGGGGTAAGCAATAGGCATGGACCTGTCCTCTCAGACGCCTTCGGGCGAAACCACCTATTCAATGAATCCCACTGCCTCTCCGGCTATCGAGCCGGGCACTATCCTTTTGGGGAAATTCAGGGTGGTGGGGAATCTGGGCGTCGGCGGAATGGGAACCGTCTATCGCATCGATCACCTTTTGATGGAACGCCAGTTCGCACTCAAATGCCTGAACAAATTTCAAGAAGCCAATGCCAGCTGGAAACGCTTTCAGAACGAAGCAAAAGCCGCTCACCTGCTCGATCATCCTAATTTGCTGAAAGTCTTTGAATTCGGTTTGCTGGAGAGCGGGCAACCGTTTTTTCTTATGGAATTGATTGAAGGCGTGACTTTATCCGATGAGATTAAGCGCCTGGGACATTTGCCTGTTGAGCGAGCGGTCGGCATCTTCATTCAAGTTGCTTTTGCGATCGGCTACGCGCACGAGCGCAAAGTCATTCACCGCGATTTGAAGCCGAGCAATATTATGCTCGTGCCGCCAAGAAGCGACAGAGAAGTGGAAGCGGTTAAGGTAGTAGATTTTGGACTGGCCAAATTGACCGGTATCGATGAATTCAATCAGCAGTCTCTTACCAAGACAGGCGAGGTCTTCGGCAGTCCCTTTTATATGAGCCCGGAGCAGTGCATGGGTCTGCCTGTCGACCACCGCTCCGACATCTATTCCTTAGGCTGTGTTTTCTATGAAACATTGACCAGTGCCCCGCCTTTCATGGGTGAAAGTGCGCTCTCGACGATGATGAAACATCAGAGCGAAGCACAGTTGCCGCTTAAGGAAGCTTCTTTGGGGTTGAGTTTTCCGGGTGCACTTGAATCAATTATCGGCAAAATGCTCGAGAAAGATCCCGACAAGCGCTATCAGTCGGCAGACTTCCTGGCCGCTGATTTGATCGCTCTTGAGCGTATCTTAAACGAAAACAAACAGATGACCTCAGGGCCCAGTCCTTCTCTTGCCGCAGGTGCAAAAGAGACAGCCAGACAGGACAAAGTAAAAGCGCTGCTCAAATCCATGACAATTGCAAAACTGCTCATCTTTGGATTGAGCATGTATGTTACAGGCCTCGCCAGCGCCTATCTGTTTCTGGGTTATTTCGGCAAAGATCAAGGCCAACCGATTGCCTATACGCCGCCCCGCACCGAACCGCTTATCAATGAGCAGGGGCAGCAATTCTGGTCGCAAATCGAAGGCAACAAAAAAATCTTCTATTTCCCTGATAATAAGGCGATTGGACGATTGATGTTAGCAACCGGAGAAAACGGAAATGCTATCGGTCGGGTCCAAGTTCCTCTTGGTGTGAAGACTGGATTAATAGCCACTGCTTACCTTTTCGAACACCGGGAATTTATCGAAAAGTTCCGCCCGGAGGAAATTTCCGTTTTCGATTTTTATGCCAATGATGTAAGTTCCGAGCAAATTGCTTCCATCAAAAGATTTACCGACCTGCGCTGCCTCAATGCCAGTGGCACCGCATTTGGTGACCGAGAGATTGCCATGCTGCCCACTTTTAAACACCTTCAATATCTCAATTTGTGCACAACCGATCTGAATTGCGAAAACCTTTTGAAGCTGCCGTCCATTTATCAACTCAACGGTCTTGATGTCAGTCACACACTGGGCGCGGAGTTGGTGGTGAAAGCAGTGCACAAGTTTCCCAACCTGCAATTTCTGGCCGTATCTGCTTGCGGAATCGGGGACGGAGATATTCATTACCTGGCCGCCAGTAAAACCCTGAGGATTCTGTGCATTTCGACAAATACCCTGACAGATAGTGCCATTGAAAAGCTGACACCGATAAAAACTCTGGAATGGCTCGACATCAACCGCACTCTTGTCACTCCCAAATGTGTGGAGAGCTTGAAGAAATTTCCCAAATTGAGAACGCTTGAGGTCGGTTTGCGAACCGACTGGTCTAACGAGGACCGGGCCAAATTCGTCCGCGAGCTGAAAAAAACTCATCCCAAACTGGAAGTGCTCTTCCAGGACATCGGCACCTATGACCCCTCAGCAATGCCGGGATTTGCCTGGCAAGGTGGGGGGTTGGCTTCACACAGCAATTTCAGGCGCATAGTACCCTCACCTCCCACCGACTCGATCACAGAAAGACGACTGGCTCCGTTAACGCCTGCGCAATAGCAAAAGTATATTCAGCCTCTATACTTGTGGAGGATCAAGCACTCAGGTGAGCGGGGTATATGCCCTGACTACCGGCAAACCAGGCAAAACTCCATTGGCAGACCAGTCACAAGACACGGAAAACGGCCAGACCACAAGAGACGAGATTCTAAACGGCTCTGAGACTTTAGGCGAAGCAAGCATGTCTTTGTTTGCCCAGACTCCTGTTTGTTTTGAACCCGGGATTATTATTCTTGAAAAGTTCAAAATCATCGATTTGCTCGGCGAAGGCGGTATGGGCAGCGTGTATCGCGTCGAACACTTGCTCATGGAGCGACAGTTTGCCCTTAAATGTTTGAACAAGTTCAAGTCCGCCGACGGCGCCTGGCGCCGTTTTCAAAATGAAGCCAAAGCTGCCCACTTGCTCGATCATGCCAATCTGCTCAAGGTCTATGAAGTGGGACTCTTGCCGGGCGGGCAGCCATTTTTCCTTATGGAATTGGTGGAAGGTGAAACCCTTGCCGACGAAATCAAAAGACTTGGGCAATTGCCGGTCGAAAGAGCCATCAAGATTTTCATTCAGGTAGCCTTTGCACTCAGCTACGCGCACGAAAGCCATGTCATCCACCGGGACATCAAACCCAGCAATATCATGGTGTCCAGAAAATCGCCGGACCAGGAAATAGTAAAAGTGGTCGACTTCGGCATCGCCAAACTGACCGGCATTGATGAGTTTAATCAACAGACTTTGACCAAGACCGGTGAAATAGTCGGCAGCCCTCTCTATATGAGCCCGGAGCAATGCACCGGTGTGTCGGTTGATCAAAGAAGCGATCTTTATTCTCTGGGCTGCGTCTTCTACGAAGTACTGACCGGGGCACCCCCCTTTATCGGAGAATTGGCCCTTTCCACCATGATGAAACATCAAGGAGAAAAGCCTCTTTCCTTGAAGGAAGCGTCGATGGGCAGTCATTACCCGCTTGCCCTGGAAGAGATTGTCAAAAAGCTTCTGGAAAAGGATCCAAACGATCGCTATCAATCCGCCCGCGCCCTGGCCAAGGATTTAATCCAGTTGGAAAGGCGCTTGAATGAGGAGTCCAAGAGCAATTTGCTTTCGGTCGACCAAACTCAAGTTTTGAAGCGAGTCGAAAATAAGAAGGTAAGCCAGGACTTACTCTCCAACACACCCACCCTGTCACTGTTATTGGCGACGGCAGCATTGGTCTTTGCGGCCGGAGCCTTGACCGGTTATTTGATTACCGGCTCGCAAAAGCAAACAATTGAAGCCAATAATCATCTGTATCTGGATCTTCCCCGTCAGCCAAAAGACAAGGCAGAAAAGTCGACTAAAGATAAGACGTCTCAAGATTCGGACGATGCCAGTGATTCTAACAACGACAAAAAAATTGCCGATCTCAGGCGCACACTTTCCGCGCCAAATCCAGATTACGATGACCGAGTCAAAAAGGCGCAGCGCTGGTCTGTAATTGTCGGAGATAAGCGCGAATATCTTTTCCCTCGCACTGAGCCGATCGGGCAATTGCTCACAGATGGCGGCGATAAAGTTGAAGCAGTAAGCGAACGTGCACTGATGCGCAATGACCTGGTGGGCATTGTGGCATCTGACTATCTCATTGCCAATCCCTCGTTTTTGAAAAAATTCGCCCCGGATGAATTGACTCTTCTGGATTTAAATGCCAGCCAAGTTAAAGCGCCGGCGTTTTTTGCCGGTGTAGGCGGACTTTCTCAGCTCAAATTCTTGAACCTCCATGAGACGCAATTCGCCCCCCACGACTATCCCATGCTCAGCAAACTGAAAGAATTGCGTTATTTGAATGTCGGGTGGACAAATGCCAAATGCAAGGATCTAATTGCCTATTTGTGTCCGCAAAATATCCAAAGTCTTGATGTTTCCGGTGCCGAAGATGGTGGACAACTGACCCACAATATCGCCAAATTTCCTAAATTGCGTCAATTGATAATGTGCGGCACCGGTCTTCAAGACAAAGACATCGCTGCATTGCGCCAGGCCAATCTTAATACTTTGTGCCTTACCTGGAATGACGATCTAACAGATCAAGC
Organism: uncultured Candidatus Obscuribacterales bacterium; assembly: GCA_964531315.1. GTDB lineage: Bacteria > Cyanobacteriota > Vampirovibrionia > Obscuribacterales > Obscuribacteraceae > QKMZ01. The sequence continues at coordinate 23,532 of CAZHEZ010000103.1, forward strand.
AATCGAGACTCTATCCGGCTCAAAAAGCATAGAAAGGCTTGATCTCAGTCGCATGCACATATCGAATATGTGCTGGCGTTCTTTGATCAAATTTCCCCGTTTGCGCAAAATCATAGTTTCCAATATGCGTTGGAGCCCGCAGGGCAAGGTCTATTTTGCCAGGCAGATGCAGACCCATGCGCCTCAAATAATTGTCGATTTCTCAAGCGATATCGACCATGACTTCACTCGCGCCTACACTGATATCCCCTGGCTAAATGAGGGATGCGACTCGCATATGCCAGCAGCTACTCTTATCTATTCAAGAAAGAAAAATCAAAAGCTTTCCGGTGATTGGCTGGATGGCCACTACGAAGACTCGCATTAACTAGGCGGCGCGCGACTTGAGCTGCTTGATCAGATCATCTTGACCGAGCATATAGCCTTGCTGTGCTTGCTCGTCGGCATAGACAGCAATGGCATTGACGCATTCAGTAATCAAACTGGCAGGGGCAAATTCAGTCAGGCGCATTAAGATCTGCTCGACTGCCTGCCACTCTTTGGAGTCCAGAGGAATCGACTCATCGAGCCTTTGCGTAACCATGTGACGGTGACTCAAGGCCTTCGATGAATTCTTATTCTGTGTCTTTTGACTCACTTTCACTCGTTTCATTTGAAAAACTCCCAGACTTACCTGTTTCACCATCTCCTGCCCACTTGTGGACAGCGGCTCGAACGCTGCCTAGGGCATGACAGTTTCTTTGTCCAAATTAGACAAAGATTGAAGAAATCTTATTTGAACAGTCTCAGAGCTGCTTGAGGCGATCAAGACAACACTTGAAAACAATGACAAGCGCAGGTTCTTCTGCTTTGTCCATGTTTTTCTGGCTGTCATGAGTCGAGACACTCTATTTGAACTGATCACGGATTGCTCACGAATTGCTTCCAATTCTCAGAGACGACCACCCAAAATATTAGTTCCTCAACCGGTCGATAGCTCCAAACGAGCATCTTTTCTGGGTAACTTGGATATTTCCTATTGATTGCCTTGAAAGCAATCATATGTCCATCTGATGACATCCCCTCTCTTGGCGAAGAAAAATGAGCGAATCCAAAGGCGGGAAAGTTCACATCAAACCGGTCTGTGCAGTCTCACTTGATATAATTAAATAAGTTCGATTCGGGGAACCCATGCCGCCTCTACAGCCTTTGTGAGGCGCGGTTTTTGTCGGGATGCTGCTAGTTCTGATGCTCTCCGGATCGCAATCTGCGACGAAGAGTATGTCCACATGCGGGACAAATCCAGTTTTGCCAAAGCAAACGACTGGAAAGGACTAAGCAATGAACGAGACTAAAGCAGCAACTGCACAAGGAAATCATCCTCATACCGGGATGACCACCCGTCATGACACATGGTGGCTGGCACCTCTTTTAGTTTTCCTTGGATTTACGGCATTCATTTTGTACGCGACCTATCGCGCTTTTGAAAACAACTACTACGAAATTGGGTCGATTATCTCGCCCTTCTATTCACCAAAAATCACATTGCCTGGTTGGCCTTTCTCGCCAGCCATTTTGATTTTGTGGATGCCGGCCGGCTTTAGAGCCACCTGCTACTACTACCGTAAGGCTTATTACCGCGCTTATTTCCTCACCCCTCCGGCATGCGGAGTCAAGGTGTGGGGTGGTCATTCCTATACGGGAGAAAGAGCATTTCCTTTCGTACTGCAAAACCTGCACCGTTATTTTTTCTATCTGGCCGTCCTGGTTTTGACCATACTCTGGTATGACGCCTTGCATTCAATGATCACTCCCTCATTTCACCTGGATCTAGTCACTGTCATCATGCTCGTCAACTGCGCGCTGCTTTCCGGGTATACCTTCGGCTGCCATGCATACAGGCATCTGGCAGGCGGCGGCTTGAATTGCTTCAGTACCAATGAGAGCACCAAAAGCAGATTCAAAGTTTGGGAATTCGTCACTAAGCTCAACGAACATCACATGGCCTGGGCATGGTTTTCGCTCTTCTCGGTCGGTCTCACCGATTTTTATATTCGCCAGGTATGCGCGGGAATTTTCCCCAATCCCGTGTTCTTTTAAATAGGACCTAAAAAATGACAAATTACGAAACACACGAACATGATGTCCTGGTTGTCGGCGCCGGCGGCGCCGGGCTGAGAGCGGCGATTGAAGCGTCGGCGCAAGGCATGAATGTGGGCCTTGTCTGCAAGTCACTTTTGGGCAAAGCGCATACAGTCATGGCTGAAGGCGGCGTCGCCGCGGCGCTTGGCAATGTCGACCCGGAAGACAACTGGGAAGTGCATTTCCAGGACACCATGAATGGTGGCAAGATGATGAACAACTGGCGCATGGCCCAATTGCATGCCCAGGAAGCGCCGGACCGAGTACGGGAATTGCAAGAATGGGGCGCGGTTTTCGACAGAACCAAGCAAGGACAAATTCTGCAACGGGCTTTCGGCGGACACAAATACAAACGACTCTGCCACGTCGGCGACCGCACCGGCCTGGAAATGATCCGCACCTTGCAAGATCAAGGCGTACACCGTGGTTTTGCCGTCTATATGGAATGCGCGATTACCAAGCTGATCAAAGACGGTGACAAAGTTTCCGGAGCCTTCGGATATTACAGAGAAGACGGACGCTATGTTCTTTTCAAAGCCAAAGCGATTGTTCTGGCTACTGGCGGTGTGGGAAAGGCCTTTACGGTTACCTCAAACTCCTGGGAATACACAGCCGATGGACAGGGATTGGCTTATGACGCCGGCGCCGATCTTATTGATATGGAATTCGTGCAATTCCACCCGACCGGCATGGTCTGGCCGCCGGGAGTAAGAGGGATTCTCGTTACAGAAGGTGTGCGTGGAGAAGGCGGAATCCTCACCAATAAAGAAGGCAAACGCTTCATGCGCGATTATCTGCCTGAAGGAACAAAGGATCTGTTTTCTGCCGATGACGAAGAATCGAAACGATGGGTCGAGGCGGCCATTGCCGGCGTAAAAACCAACGACAGAAGGCCTCCGGAATTGTCCACTCGCGATAATGTTGCCCGCGCCATTTATAACGAAGTCAAACAAGGAAGAGGTTCGCCGCACGGTGGAGTTTTCCTTGATATCAGCTATCAAGATCCG
>CAZHEZ010000104.1:0-26657 GCA_964531315.1 uncultured Candidatus Obscuribacterales bacterium
ATCCTCAGACGCAGTAAGGCTGAAATTCAGATGCTCGATTCTAAGGGCGTAAAAGTGGACTACACGATGAGAGTCCCGGCCAATGAATCGATCTTGTTCGGGATAAGAGAGCCGCATAGGTTTCCACAGCTCTCGGGATTGAGACAGGAATTTTTGAATTGGCGTTTTTACCATCATTTCCGCACCGATCGTGATTCGCCGCTAAGGCGGCCGCAGCTTGCAATTTTGACACCAAGAATGGCTCATGACGGTAGCGATTTTGTCTCAGCGATAGCCACCATTCTTCAGCATGGCGACAAGAATGGTTTTCTGCTTGGTCTGGATGACGCTTTTCCGCAATCAAATATTGAAGTTTCAGAATCTACGTCAGGTCTGCGTATACGAATGGAATCCCCGGATCTGCGTCGGGCTTTTGATACGCGAGAATTGTCGGATGGAACTCTTCAATATCTGTGTTTGCTGGCTGCTCTTTATAGCGTAGATCCACCATCTGTGCTTGTAATCAATGAACCGGAAACCAGTCTTCATCCAGATTTATTTGAACCACTGGCAAGACTGTTGGTCGATGCATCCAACCGATCTCAGATTTGGATTACAACTCATTCTCGCGATCTGGCTGATTACATTGTTGAACTGAGCGGATATTCACCAATCGAACTGGAGAAAGTAGAAGGTGAAACCAAACTTGTAGGAGTCAGCATGGGACGGTATCGTGAGTCTTGGGGTACAGTAGGCGAAGACTGATAGCAACTACGCGATTTTCGACAGATCGATCTTCTCGTGTTCAGTGCCTTCGCCGTTGTAGCCTTCACCTGTTACCGCACTTTTGATAATGCCGAACATCTGCACGAGTGTTCCTGATGGTGCATCCCAATATTCCGCAAATTCCGGAGTGACCTTCATTACTGCAATCATCGGATCTTCTGGACCTTTTGGAAACCAGGCTTTCATCAAGGGGTTCCACAGTTCGCTAACTTTTGCCGGATCGCGAAATGTTTGTGCGCTGCCGGAGATTGATACATAGCGCTGAGATTTTTCGCACATGTAGACAAGATTGACCTGCTCTTGCAGGCTTACTTCAGCAACCTTAGCTGTATTCGTGTTAGTGAGAAACCACAAGGCATCATCAAGATTTACTTCTTGCGTCTGCATTGGTCGGCTGCGCAACTGACCGTTTTCGCTGACCGTTGTTAACATTGCCACTTTGATGTCTTTAATCAGGTCCTGCAATTTGGTTTTCGAGTCGCCTTCATATTCGTGAACTTTCATTTTGCTTCTCCTCATGTCGGCATACGCATACCGACTCAGCTCCAATGGCAAGACAGACATTCTCGGCAATGGTTCCGAACCTGAGTGGCCGGAAAGCGAATTGCAAGAAAAATTGATCGTCAGCAGGCAGACTAAGAAGAGCAATCCGCAGGTGACTAAAAAATTTGTAAGATGCTTATTCTAGCGGACGATCACGCTGTTTTCCGTGGGCGGCGGTGTTCCACCGGGCGGTGTGTAAGCAGGTTGCTGGAAGGGCTGCTGTACCGGCTGCGTGTTGTAAGGCTGCACAGGCGTACCTGGAAGCACCGGAGTACCAGGCAGCGACGTGCTTGGTTGTACTGGAGTACCCGGAAGCACTGGAGTGCCTGGCAGAGAAGAGCTCGATGAAGTGCTTCCCGTCGTCGTTCCAATTTTGCTGGGATCGAGCGCCGGGGGCTTGCTCATCATCATATATCCGAAGTAACCGATCATGATAATGCCCACAAATATTGCCACCATCATATAGCCGCCACTGCCTGCAGCTGGCGCCTCACGGTTTTGCGGTTGGAAATTCGCATAGGGATCTTGGGCCGGCAATCCTTGTGCAGAAGAGGCAGTAATGCCCGATTGATATTGGTTGTACTTTTTCATCCATTCCGGTTGATCTGTCGACGATGCGGGCGGTGCGCCGCCTGGACGCGGAGTTGGAATTGAATTCAAATCGCTGACTGGATTATGCTCCCCAGTGCTAGTGGCGGGGCGACCGACACCTGGCGTCGGAATGGCGTTGAGCTGATCCTGAAAGCTCAATGCCGCGGCCGGTGCCGCCGCCGCCGCCGCCGCCGCCGCCGCAGGCTTAGCCCCCGGAGCCGGAATTGCATCAAGCTGATTTTTGGTGATCGAGGCGGCCGGGGGCGTCGCAGCAGCACCGGCTGCTTTTGGAGTCGGGATGGCGTTGAGCTGATCGGCCAAATTGGGCTCTGCTTTTGCAGCTGCCGGAGCTGGTGCCGGTGCAGAGGCTGGCCCCTGCGCCGGCGCGCTTTTGGCGGCACCAGGGGCGGGAATGGCGTCGAGCTGCGATTTTAGATTTTGCTGGCTGCTGGAAGTCTTCGGCGCAGGAACCGGCGGCGGGACCTTTGCAGGTTGAGCAGGCTGAGCCGGCTTGGCGGCTGGCGCTGCAGCGGCTCCCGGCGCCTTTATGGCGTCCAGTTGGGACTTAATATCACCTGTCGCCGCGTGCCCCTTGCAATGTGCGTCGGGGGAAGCCGGATTGGCGACTTTGGATTTCCCACAAATTGAACAGAGATTTGCATCAGAGGTCATAGGCTTAACTCAAAATCGGGGCGATTATTAACCTTGTCAAAATATTATACAAAGTACGTTGTACCCGGATTTTTGATCTGTACACACAGCCGCGATCGCTGCTGGGTGCGCGAATTGAGCTTTTGTTACGGTCTGCGGTCCATAAATATGCTGCACTTTTGGGCACTTGTGGCTGCTTTTTGCGGGAAACAAACAGGCGAAGGCCGATAAAATCGTTGTTCAAAGAAAATTGCAATTGGGAATCAAACAAGGACAAGTACATGACAAGCAGTATTCAACTCACGAATCGGCAGTTTCGCCTCAAATCAAGACCAAATGGTCGGGTAACTCTCGATAATTTCGACTTTGTCCAACAAAGCGTTCCTGAATTGGAGAAAGACCAGATACTTGTTCGCTCAATTTATCTTTCGCTGGATCCGACCAACCGCATCTGGATGAGCGACATGGAGCAATATTTGCCGCCTGTGCAAATCGGCGACGTTATGCGCGGGCTTGGGATTGGCAAAGTGGTGCAATCCAAGAATTCCAAATTTAAGGAAGGCGCCTATGTGAGCGGAGTGCTCGGATGGCAGGAATATCTCGTTTCCGATGGCAGGGGTGCCTGGCCGCTTACACCATTGCCGAAACTACCCGGACTTTCGCTTGAGATTATGGCTGGTGCAGCCGGTATGACTGGGCTTACTGCATACTTTGGCTTGTTCGAAATCGGCAAACCCAAGGAAGGAGAAACTCTCGTCGTATCAGCAGCCGCCGGAGCAGTGGGAAGCATAGTCGGGCAATTGGGCAAAATCAGCGGCATGAGAGTAGTTGGTATTGCCGGTGGTGAAGAAAAATGCAACTGGCTGAGAGACGAATTGAAATTCGATGCGGCAGTCGATTACAAAAATCCGAATTGGAAACAACAATTGGAAGAAGCGACTCCTGATGGAATCGATATCAATTTTGAAAACGTCGGCGGCGAGATCATGGAAGCGGTGTACAAGCGCATGAACCTGCACGGACGCTTTGTACTTTGCGGTTTGATTTCCGGATACAATGACACCAACGACAGCAAATCACGTTTGAATATTGCACCGGCTTTGATGAAGCGCATAAAGATAGAAGGCTTTATCATCACCGACTATGTTCAACGCTTTCAGGAAGCGGCGATGAAACTGATCATGTGGATGGCAGCCGGCAAGATCAAACACAAAGAGACAATCATCGAAGGATTGGATAAAGCTCCGGAAGCATTGAATCTCCTGTTTGACGGCGGAAATATCGGCAAACTGCTGATCAAGGTGTCGGAACCATAGTTTTCCTGTAGAAAAACCCAAAAAGGGGGTGCACATCCTCGAGGTGTGCATTAATATAGTGAGAGTTGTTCCAGTTACTCAACTTGTTCGTTGAAGTCGTCTTCCGGGAGAGGCATCATGGGAAAAGAGCAAAAGCAAAAGAAAGAAGTAAAAAAGAAGCCGGCTAAAACTCAAAAAGAGAAGAAGGCCGCCAAACAGGAGAAAAAACACTCCGGTTAATCTCATTCATTGAAGTTTCAAAGCCATAAGCATGCGACCAGCTGCTTATGGCTTTTAGTCTACGTCTACTCTGAGCATATATCCGGCATTGCGCCGTGTTTCAATCAATGAGGGCTGGCCGTCTGTGTCGATTTTCTTGCGCAGCCTGGTTATGTAGATGCGGATAGTGTCAGGCGACGTGTCGGATTCTGATGACCAGATCCTGTCCAAAAGAGCCTCGGCACTGAAATAACGGTTTGGCTGTTTCATAAAGAATTCAAGCAAGGCAAATTCTCTGGGCAAAAGAGAAATCTGCTCTTCGTCTTTGATCAGGCACATGCTGCTGCAATCGAGTTTGAGTGCGCCCAGTTTGATTACATTGTCTATGACCTGGGTGGGTCGACGAAGCAGCGCTCTTACTCTGGCCATGAGCTCGCGGGCGTCAAACGGTTTTGTCAGATAATCATCGGCGCCTGAATCCAGGCCTTCTTCCTTATCCTCAATCTCGTTTCTGCCTGTCAGCATCAGGATTGTCCCGGCTCCGCCCGCCTTCCTATAGGTGCGGCAAACATCAATGCCGCTGACGCTGCCGGGAAGACCCCAGTCGAGAATAATAAGATCGTAGCTGTACAGTTTGAGCCGATCGATTGCTTCTTTGCCGTCGTCAACGATTTCTACGGAATGCTGTTTGGAGAAGGCATCTTCAATTACCTCCGCCAGTTCCCGGTCGTCTTCAACAATGAGGATCTTGGCCATATGTTGGGTAAATTTCCGTGCGGCTGTCAGGAGAGCAGGTAATTGTTGAATGGCTCAATTTTACAGCCGTTGCTGGGAAAACTTTTGGTCAACTTCCGTGAATTAAACGTCCATGAAACAGAAGACCGCCAATCTTTCATTCAGGCGGGATTAATAGATATAAGCACCCACCGCCTCAAAGAGTCGTAAAAACGGCGGGCAGGGACTGCTATGGCGCATTCATAAAGGCTTCCGGGACATGACAGTGAAATTGAGGCTGGCACATAAGGGACTGTTTCTAGTTGCTGTGCCTCTTTTGGTCGAATTGATCTTTATCGGCAGCATGGCTTTCTTCCTGGAGCGCTCGGAGGCGGAAAGCCGGGCGCTCGACCATTCAAGGTCCGTAATCGCCGCTGCCACTGAAGTTCGCCGCATCGCATTTCAGATGGCTCTCAATCTAGTTATGTACGCGCTCTCCAAATCCCAAAATGCCAAGAGGTTGATAGAGCGTAACGACGAACAATACAAAACATCGTTGAGTGAATTGCACGGCTTGATCCAAGCCGACAAGAAACAGATGGAATGGTACGAAAAGCTCGATAAATCATCGGCAATTGTTTTTCAAAGCGTTCAAGCTGCTACTCGAGCTGTGGAGGAGAACGCCGACGACGGAGATGCCCTCACGGCAAAGCTCGGCGCTTTCCAATTGCGTAGCGTCAGTGAAAAGCAATCAATCAATATCAATAAGGCTCTCGACGAAATTGCCAAAATCGAAAAGGCCAAACTGCCTTCCGGTCGAACGCAAATGCGAGAGTGGGTAAGACCACTTCTTGCTGCAGGCGTTTTCGTTAATGTTCTGATTGCCTTCTTTGCCGTGCTTTTCATCAATCGCAACGTTGTCACTCGAATTGGCGTTTTGCTCAACAATTCCCTGAGGCTTTCCCAAAATCTGCCGCTTTTGCCCAGAGTGGCAGGCACTGATGAAATAACGGATCTCGACACTGTTTTTCATCAAATGGCTTCGACAATTGGTGCTGCATCAAGACTGGAAAGAGCTGTTTTGGATAATGCCGTCGATGTAATTTGTGTGCTCGATCAAGACAATAAAGTTACGCGCATAAATCCGGCTTGTGAAAAGGTCTGGGGCTATACACCTGACGAATTGATCGGCAAGCGTATTATTTCTATTGTGGGCGAAAAAGACGCCGATGCCACTCTCGATTATTTTGCCAGGCTGAAGAGAGGCGAGCCGACCACCGCTCTGGAAAACCACATCCGCACCAAAAATGGTGCCGAAAACATTTCGCTCTGGATGGCGCAATGGTCGGATCCTGAAGGTTTGCTTTTCTGTGTGGCCCACGACGTAACAACGCGTCATGAAATAGAGCAATTAAAACAAGAATTCGTCGCCATGATCAGCCACGATTTACGCACGCCACTTTCGGCAGTGCAAGCCACGCTTGGTTTGGTACAGACAGGAGTATACGGTGACCTTGATGAAAAAGGAAAGAAGCGAGTTTTGACTGCCGAGCGAAATTGCGATCGACTTATTAACCTGATAAGCGATCTGATCGATTTCGAAAAAATGCAATCCGGGCGTTTTGAGCTAGATCTGTCTGAGTGCCAGTCCGCCAATCTGGTAGAACGCTCAGTCGAGTCGGTTCATGGCTTCGCCGAGAAAGAAGGCATCACTCTGATTACCGCTGCGTGCGAAGGATCTGTCGAAGCTGATAGCAAGCGTTTTATTCAAGTATTGGTAAATCTTTTATCGAATGCCATTAAGTTTTCCAATAAAGGTGGCAAGGTGACAATCGGTGCTGACAGAGTCGGCGATAACAAAGTGGAGTTCTACGTCAGCGATGAAGGGCGCGGTATACCAAACTCGCACATCGAGACGATTTTCGAACGTTTCACTCAGGTGAAAGTAACTGACGCTACAGAAAAACGCGGCAGCGGGCTCGGACTATCCATATGTAAGTCGATTGTCGAAACTCACGGCGGAACAATCGGGGTGACCAGCGAAGAGGGCAAGGGCAGTCGCTTTTTCATTCGACTGACCGGCGTGAAAGTCTGATTCTACGGGAGTTTGCGGACATAAACGTTGGTGAAACGTTGCGCTTGCATAATGCCCTCACTGAACGACATCCCCGTACCTAATACCCCACGACGAAACCTGTCTGATCGCAATTTCCTTGCTCCCTGCGGTTAGTTCCGCGCATGCCTATTTGGAGGATTACTATGAATCGCTCTGCCGACTCTATCGCGCTAGACCTAAACTATATGAACAGCTCTTCTGATTTCACAAACGTTTCTCAGGAAATTCAAGCTTTGCGGTACGAGGGAAATCCGAAAATGAAGAGTGATCTGGCACGAATCAATTCCGAAGTCGACTTCACCAGATTGGGCTTTGCGGAAGACTTTCAGATTTTGGGTGTGAACGAGAGCGGTCAAATGATGACGCTCAGTCAAGATGGTGGCAGACTGCAATATCGTGATGCTTCCCATCTGAATCTAATGTGGGATGCGCCGAATATCAATGCACAGCAACCGATCAGCCCAGATCGTGATGTTACCTGCAGTGCCGATGGCAATGCCACATACACTGTGAAACCTGGTGATAACCTGTGGTCCATTTCCAAGGATGTTTTATCGCATCAATTGGGAAGAGAGCCGAATGCGCAAGAAATCACAGCCAGCTATAAAGAGCTTGCGCAACTGAATGGTATCCAGAATCCAGATCTGATTCAAGTCGGTCAAGAACTCAAATTGCCGTCTTCTTCCTCGGCCTGTGGTCCCGAGCCGAACACGGAATGGCCTTGTGAAAATCCTCACCTGATGCCAGGCGTCAATCCATTTTCGATTCCTGATCCAACCCTGCCACAATACTCACCTGGGGAAGCTTGCGGAATTCCCAATCTTTCACTGGACTCTCCGCAATTGGCGCCGCTCGGCAATATCTATAGACCGATGGCTCCGATGGGCCTAGAGGGTGATGCCTATAAAAATGGCAGTGTAGTGCGGACTGAATCGGTGATTCCAGGCGCCGGTGGATTCACTTCCACCAATTATGACGGCAATCTGCTCAAACACTTGCAGGGAGCGCATATGGGTGTCACTCAAGTACTGAATCATTTTGACGGTCAAGTAAATCGTGATGCACGCGGAATGATTGTTTCATCCTTCATGCAATATCAAGGTGACGGTGCCACGATGAGTTTCGATCGCGGCGATGGAGATTTTGAGAAGCTGCAAAATGTCCAGTCTGTAAGAACAAATTTCGACTCGCAGAGAGGACAATACGTCACTCATATTTTGACTGCATCCGGCAAATACGTAGCTTGCACGGACGCTAATGGAGTTGTGAGATCGTTCGCTCCTGAAATTGAATAGGTTTAGAGCAAGGAAAAACAAGTGAAATTCTTTGAATAAGGAGGTGATACGCACTTATTCAGTCGGCCTTGCGTTTAGGGGAAATTCGCCTGGGTGACTGAATTTAGTAGGAAAGCAGATCGGATTTGTGTCGGAAGGGAAGACACAAATTCAATCTGGAAGTTTATCCACGGGTGAAGGAGGGCTGAGGAGGCCCTCTTTCTTCATTTGGAAACAGAAACACCCCGATGATGTAAGATCCTGGGAGGAAACCAATACCTTCGGGCAATCATTCCTTCTGCAATTGACCTGTGAAAAAGAGAAACATCTGCTGCGCTTCCCTTTTGTTATTCGGCTTTGTCTTGCAAGCCTCATGTGCTGATGCCGAACCGGGCATTAAAGCCTATGAAAGCACAGCTTTCCGTCTGCGCACTCGTGGTGGTTCGGCAGACGAGATCGTTCAAGTTTGCAATAGAGGACTGGCACTCAATCCGAAAAGTAAAGGTCTCTTGTGGGAGAGAGCGAACGCCTATCTATTGTTGAACGAACGCGAAAAAGCGCTCATTGATTTGAATAATGCCATTAAGTTTTATCCGACCAATCCTGGGTTTTACAATATGCGAGCCACCGTACTGCACATGCAAAAGCAGGACGATGAGGCACTTAAGGACTATAGCAAGACCATTGATTTGCAGCCATGGGCATCCAATTATGAAAGCCGCGGCGAGTTTTACATGGACAGGAAAGAGTACGCCAAAGCTCTCAAAGACTATAATTCAGCGGTCGATGCTCTCAAAAAAGCAAATATTTCCGATCGCGGCCTTGTCGAGGGTGCACATGCATGCAGAGCAAAATTGTATGAAAAACTGAATCGGCAGGATGATGCGATCGCAGACTATACAATCGCCATTTACACCGATCCAATCTGGAAAGCTGGACTCGAGGCCAAGCAGATAAGCGCGGATCAGTTGGCAGCTATGAAGAAGCAAAGTGGTATGCGCGGAGAATTGCTGAGGCGAGCCAAGGCGTATGAAAAAAAGGGCGACTTCAAAAATGCCTTGCGCGATATCGATCTGTACTTAAGAGTCAAACCAAGCATCGTGGAAGCGCGCCTGGAAAGAATGCATGTCTTAAGGTCTATGGGCGACTACAAAAAAGCGCTTGAGGAATGCACTGGACTTATTAAGGATGATCCAGGTCGTCCGGATCTTTACTACCAGCGCGCCAAGATATTTGAAAAGTTGGGAGATTCGAAGTCGGCGAAGCATGACATCGCCCGTGCGGAAGAGATTGAGCGCGAAATGAGCGCCTCGCAGTGAGTTTTGCTCTATTGATACAGGCCGTGGTGGACGCCAAGAGGAATTGTGTCTGCTGCAATTGCCAGTGTTTTCAATGATCAAATTGCATTAAAATAGCTCTTCAAAATCTCTCTTCGGCGTCTAGCGGTTTTCCGGTATCTAATGCCTGGCTCAGCAATAATGTGGATCCGCGATGGTGTTCTGGTCAACAGAATGCACCTCAATCCTGTTGCGTTCGCCTTTGCTTACTGGTTGTTTACTCCACCAGAAAAACGCTCTCGCATGTCGATTGAGCGACTGATTAATTTCGGGTTTTTGAAATCGGGCTTCTCATGCGCCGATAAAATGTTTCTCTTCAATCAAGAGAATGACGATGCACTGACGAGCGTCGATGCAGCCGCGGCATTCTACAACGAAGTAGCGACTGTGGCGGCGGAATCGTGCTCATATTTTGATGGCGCCATAGAATTGCTGGCGGACTTGCAAAAGGCTGGCGCATACAGCTACATAACCTCTGCAGTCGAGCAGGAAGTGCTCGATAAGTGGTCGCGAAGCGAGCAAGGTAAAAAGGCCAGCAGCAACCTGATGGAGATTTTGGGAAGGCGGGCAAACTTCTTTAAAGGCACCGACCACTTCGAATATGTGCATGACACCGTCAAGCCGGACTGTATTTACTATGTGGCCGATGCTGTTTCAGAGCTGCTTACTGTTTTAGCCAACAAAGAAAGATTCCACATTGTCTCTATCGGTTTTTCTTACTGTATCGGGCGCCCTCAAGTCATGGAAGCGGTAGCCCTGGTGAAAAGCACGCTGGCGAATTTAACGCAGAGCGAAATTCCTTATCCTGATGAAATTGAAGTAGACGAAAGCAAGTTGCAGGTGCCCGAAGAGTATCAGTTGGCAGAATCCCTTCGCCAGGCAGGTGCCGACCATGTCGCCGGGGGCGACGCGCACGAGATATTTGCCAATTTGAGACGTTATTTTACGGATCGCGGCCTGCTCAAATAGGCTTGAAGCCTCGCCTGTCTGTCTTTCGGTCCATTTAATCTGGCTGACCCATTCCTGCCCCACGACTTCCATATAGTTGCGGCAACTCGACAAGCGGCTGCCGATTTTGCACATCGTAATTTCCAGCACCATGGCGTTGAGACCAGACTGCCCGGTAACGCCTTACGCATGCAGTCAGTTGGTACAAACAAATTATGAGAGGAAACCCCAATGGGATACGAGAATCAACATCATAACGGTGAAGCCACGACACCCGCACCGCCGTCCTCGCTCAATCTGGTCGACGTCAACCAGAATAACAATAGAAACAACAACCGCAACGATAACCTAAATAACAACAGCAATCGCAACGACAATACACTCATTAATGCTCCGCGCCAGGATGTTCGCGTCAACACTGGTCCGACTACATCAGATTCTCGCTCGAATGCGGTTTCCGGATCTACCTCCAATGCCGATGCCCGAGTGGGAAATGTCGCCGGCGGCTCCAGCCAGATCAATGATAATCGCAGTGAAAACGTGAAGTATTACGGTGGCAGCGCGACTGCGCCGAATGTTTATGGTGGCGGCTTCTGCAGCGAAGGCGGAAGCACAGGTGTATACGTCTTGGGATTTGGCGTCAGTGGTGGCAAAACCACCATTAACCAGGAATGTCTCAAGAAGGAAGACTTCCAACGCACCATGCAACAAGTTTGCAAATCAAGCGATGAACATGCGATGGTAGCGCTTCAGAGTTTTCAATTGGAATTGCAGGCCGGCCAACAAATGGGATCCAATCCCTTTGCTCCCGGAGTCGGTGCCGGTGCACGCAGAATTGCCAATGCAAAAGCAGAAGTATCACTGCAGTTAGACAGCGTTTGCTCCACCTTGTCCAACAGCGCCGATGCCACCATGGAATCGATGAAAAAGATGGGATTGGACAAACCGATTATCATCCCAGCGGAAGCAAGCAATGCGGCAGAGCAGCGAATTCTGGACGAAGCCGTGGCTAAGAAACTTGAAGAATTCGACAATCGCGTCACCAGGGTAGAGCAGAGATCCACTGAGGTCAATGTAACCGCTGTCACTGTTCTTCCTGAACAACCAGCACCAAAGCCGGTGCCCGCCCATCATGCGCATCCGCACAAACCAGCGAAAGCAGTCGAGGATTGCCCACCAGACGCAAAGAAGAAGTAACTGGAAACATCTGAGGAAATCCCCATGAGAGCGATGGAATATTCTGGTGCCGATATCGATCGGCATCAGGCGGAACACAACACTGACCCAAACGGATTAGGAGTAGAAGCGCTGCAACTTTTGGACAGAAAGGCGGCTGCTAACACGAGAACGGACGACGGATGGGTGCCTGCCTCAATTATTGATTCTTCGGGTAAGAAGGTCTATAACAGCTGGGCTGCCGAAATCATCGACGCCAAACAATATACGGTCCGAGCCGGCGATAATCTTTATCAAATTGCCAGGCGTTCGCTCGGTGTGACCGGAAATCCGGACGCAACGCGAGCGGAAATAAAACGGGAAATGCATCGCATTACCGAACTGAATAAGGATGACTTTCCTGAGTTGAAACACGGACGTGTCTGTCAGGGAGCGACACTTCATCTAGCCATGCAAAAACCGACTTTGGAAATTAGAGACAGCGGTGCATCTCCTCGCTTACCCGATGCGCCGCTCAATTCTTCGCCTGAGGTGCGCAACGGGGATTGCGCGCCAAAGGCAAGAATTGCCGTCAAAGACTCTCTTGTACATGCCGAAAAGTGCGACAATTTTGAAATCTTCGAGAACGGAATTGCCGTGGTCAGACCAGGAGCAGACGTCATAGTCAATTCCGGTGGTCGTGCCTTTGTCTTTGGAGGACGCGTGTCGGCACGCTCTGGTTCTGCTGTCATCGCTGTCGGCGGTGATGTA
Source organism: uncultured Candidatus Obscuribacterales bacterium (assembly GCA_964531315.1). Classification (GTDB taxonomy): domain Bacteria; phylum Cyanobacteriota; class Vampirovibrionia; order Obscuribacterales; family Obscuribacteraceae; genus QKMZ01. Next base: position 12,380 of record CAZHEZ010000104.1, read on the forward strand.
GATGCTGAGCCGGGATCCAGAGTCAGATATGTGACCGATACGCACATGCCATTGCGCTAGGTCCAAGTTCAAATTGTCCTGGTTAATCTCTTTGCATAAGGGCGTCTACCTGATACCCTTTTGCAATGCAAGAAACCAGTCATGAATTCAAGCCATACATTGCTTCTGAAGAGACTGTCAAGGAACTGACTCCAAGAGCAGTTATTCTGGGCTGCATGTTCGGAGTTCTCTTCGGCGCTGCCTCAGTCTATCTGGCATTGAAAGCCGGTCTTACCGTTTCCGCATCGATTCCTGTGGCGGTCCTGGCAATCTCCCTGGGACGAAAGTTTCTCAATACGACAATTCTTGAAAACAACATCATTCAGACAACGGCCTCGGCTGGTGAGTCGATTGCATCCGGCGTGGTTTTTACTCTCACTGGTTTTCTTTTCCTGAGCCTTTCAGATAAAGGCGATAGCGTCGGCGCACCCTATTTTGATTACTGGACGATTTTCATTCTTGCCTCGCTTGGTGGAGTGCTCGGGACTCTGATGATGATTCCGCTCAGACGTTCTTTAATCGTCAAAGAACATGGCAATCTACCCTATCCGGAAGGCACCGCATGCGGTTCGGTTCTCATTGCCGGCGACAAAGGAGGCAGTTCTGCCAAGACTGCCTATCTGGGACTTGGCTTTGCAATGCTGTACGCGCTGCTTCAGCATGTCCTTCATGTGATAGCGGAGACGCCGACCTTTGTTACCAAACAGACCAACAAATACTTACCGTCTGCGACGGTCAACGGTGAGATTACACCTGAGTATATGGGCGTCGGATATATAGTCGGTTTCAGAATTGCCGGGTGTCTGGTGGCAGGCGGTGTGCTTGCCTGGCTCGGATTGATCCCATTGCTTGCCGGTCTTGTGCCCATGGACACTATCGCCCAGCAGTTGGTTAAACTGGGATATTTACAGGGGCTAACTGCAGTTGGCGGACCGGGCAATTGGGATCCGACCACTCATACTTTTGCAAACACCGCAGAGGCTGTTTATCGAGCATACGTGCGTCAAATTGGGGCCGGTGCTGTTGCCGCCGGCGGTTTCATTACTCTTTTAAAGACAATCCCAACGATCGTTTCCTCATTCAAAGACAGTCTTGGTTCTTTCAAGTCGGATGGAACATCAGGCGCAGTTTCGAGAACGGATAATGATCTCTCAATAAAAACTGTTTTGGTAGGCTCAGTTGTCCTTGTCGTTTTGATGATGGCGTTGCCGCAAATACCGGGAAATTCAGTTCTTCAAAAACTGCTTATTGGCATTCTCGTAATCGTGTTCGGATTTTTCTTCGTGACAGTTTCAAGCCGCATTGTCGGACTAATTGGCTCAAGTTCCAACCCTATATCCGGCATGACGATAGCCACATTGATGGCTACATCTCTTGTATTCATCGGCTTCGGTTTGACAGGAAGCTTCTACGAACCGATGGTTCTAGTCGTCGGCGGCATCGTCTGTATCGCTGCTGCAAATGGGGGCGCCACGTCACAGGATTTGAAGACCGGATACATAGTTGGTGCCACGCCAAGAAATCAACAGATTTGCTTATTCATTGGTGCCGTAGTCGCATCAATCGTGATTGGTTTGACCGTGAAATTGCTGGATCACCCTTCGCCGGACATGGTGGCAAAAGGAATTGTTCATGCTATCGGCAGCGACAAATTTCCTGCGCCGCAAGGCACTTTAATGGCCACTCTGATCAGAGGCATGCTTTCTTTCAACCTGGATTGGAACTTTGTCCTGGTCGGTGTTTTTCTCGCCACGACAATGGAATTATGTGGTGTCAACGCGCTCAATTTTGCCGTCGGTGCATATCTGCCGCTATCGACTACATTGCCCATTTTTGCCGGCGGTGTGATCAAAAAGTTCGTAGAATTTTCAGCCAAGCGCAAAGGTGTGGAGTCAGCCGATGACGAATTAGGCAGCGGCAGTTTGTTTGCCACCGGTCTGGTTGCCGGTGGTGCGCTGTCAGGAGTGATTGTTGCACTGCTGTCGATACCGGAGCCGATCTTCAATTTCCTGCAAACCATAAGTTTAGAGCACACCCTTTCACATGTGCTTGGTGCCGGTGGCTACCAAATTGCGGGTGTGCTCTTCTTTATTTTTATGGGCTGTACGCTTTATCGCGTCGCCACAAAGTAGTGGCAATTGAGTCTTAGAGACCGAAGCGCTCTACTGCATTGATGTCGCCATTGAAAAACTCAACTACATGAACATCTTTCTGCGAGACGGGAGCCGGAGCGCCTACAGCGCGGAGAAGTTCGATAGTTTTCTTGGTGTCCAAGACTGCTTGCTTGGCCGGGCGGTCGTTGCCGTAAAACGATACGGAGCACATCCAGCCTTCGTTGGCTTGGCGCACGATTTGAACGATACCGCGAATTCCTACCTTGGTTGCCGTGATCATGATTGACTCCAAACAAAAAATGGGTGCGCCACTCAACAGGTGGCTGTCTCTACTACATCGCAAAGAGGGGCAATCATAGGGGAGAATCAAGAACCCGTATACATTCTGGGATTCCGGTCCTTGACATACTTTACAATGTTGCGCGTTTCTAAGCAGCTAGTGGGTTACTTTTTCGCCTATCCGAATGGAGCAAAACCAAAGCCAGTTGAGCCAATGAAGTTGCCAAGTGATTTGTTCGCGCGATTGTAGTAGGCGATTTCCGTTTACAACCAAAACGAAGATTGCATTAAGGCCAGGGAAGCCCTGAAGTCTTACGAATCCGGCATTACCGTGTGCACGCAGGTGACCGCAAGTGACCCGTCGCCGACTGCAAAACCAACTCGTTTTGTCGAGCCGGAGCGAATATCACCGGCAGCAAGCAAACGCGGCACCGTCGTTTCCAGCGGGCACGGGATGCGGTCTTTGAGTGGCCAATGTCCGGATTGAGCTACGTCAGTTCCCGTAATAATGAATCCTTTATCGTCACGTTTCACGGTATCGGGTAGCCACGTTGCACCCGGCTCCGCGCCGATGAAAACGAAGATTGCTTTGACGTCCAGATGGCTTTCTTTGCCGTTTTCCTCAAGCAAGTCTACCGAATCGATCAGATAGGCTCCGCCATTCACACGCGTTATTCTGGTGTTTTCGTGCACCTTTATGTTCTTCGTCGCGGCAATGCGCTGGCAAAGATACTCGGACATGCTGGGTCCAAAGCGGCCTCGAGCAAGAACATGAACAGTGCGTGATGGGCAGCATTCGGCCAGATACATGGCTGCTTGTCCTGCTGAATTTCCGGCGCCTACGACGGCAACATCTTGCGTGTCATGCAACATCACTTCGACATTTGTGCAGGCATAATAAACGCCGGCGCGCTCATAGTTTTTCGCATTGATGGCGTCCAGCTTTCTCCAGGTGACACCGGTAGCAATCAAGACGGTCTTTGCGCTGATTACAGCACCGCAATCAAGCGTCAGTTCATGCGGATCTTTTGGTCCTGCACCGGGCTTGAATTGTTCGACGCGAGTTGGCGCTATCAATTTTGCACCGAATTTGACCATTTGCAGTACGCCGCGCATCGCCAGATCCGCCCCCGATAATCCTGAGGGAAAACCGATGAAGTTTTCAATCTTTGAAGAACCGCCGGCTTGACCGCCTGGTCCGAGTTTGTCGAGAACCAATGTATTGAGTCCTTCGGAAGCGGCATAAACTGCCGCTGCCAGTCCGGCAGGACCAGCGCCGATGATGGCTAGATCAACACTCTGGCTGGGGCATTCATGCCAGAGTCCGCATTCGTAAGCGAGATCTTGCAAGTCTGGGCGAACCAGGGTTGTTCCATCGGGTTTTTGAATAATCGGGAATTCACCGTATTTTTCAATGGCAGTTTTTCCGACTTCAGTATCTTTGTCGAACCATGTAAATGGAACAAAATTCTTGTGCAGAAACTCGCGCAACAGAGTGGTATCGCTGCAAAGTCCGCATCCGATCACGATAAAACCAAACTTTTCCATTTGTGACATCAATTCGCGGCGCATCTGGAAGGCGACCAGAAGTTTGTCCGACAAGCGCGGGATTTTAATCATTACCTCTTGCAGGCGTTGGCTGCGTACGCGAAGCACGTTGGTTCTGCCGCGAGCTATCCCATTGACGATTGGGGGGCGGCGAATGATTAGATCGATGTCTCCGGAGAAGCCGCCTACTTCGTGTGTGGCTACAACCTTGTGATCGTCGGATGGATTTTGAATTTCTATCGCGCCTGACTTGACGACAAACAGGTCGATTTCCTCTTGTCCGGCCCTGAAGATAAATTCCCCGTCGTTGAAATATTCGCAAACTGCCAGCGGTTCGAGCAGTCGCAATTCTTCGTCGGTCAGTTTTGGAAATGCATGTTCGAGGGTTGCCGTAACCATAATTTCACCCCAATGGCTGTGGATGCGGCTAATATTCTGCCGCCTTTTGGGCTTTTAGCAGCCCACCACCCAGCATTATGACAGACGTTGCGTGGCGTAGTTTCGACTCTTAAGTATCCTATTGGTTACTTGAATGCCTGGCGACCACCTGACTGGCAGCCCGTTTCATCTCGTTTCGAGGTATTGTCGGGACTGGTTGTGCCCCCTGCGGGAGCGTAAAGTTCTCTTGATAAGTAGATGTCTAAGTGATCTCTAGTTATGATATGCAGCTAGCCTTTTCTTACTCCGGACGGTATTCAGGAGATATTTCATGCTCAGTCCCTTAGCAGGCAAGCCGGCTCCCCGCGAGATGCTCGTCAATGTGCCTCGCCTTATCACAACCTATTACAGCGAAAAGCCGGACGTGAATGTAGCAACAGAGCGAGTGGCTTTTGGAACATCAGGACACCGTGGCTCAGCCTTCAATCGGGCCTTCAACGAGGAACACATATTAGCGATCACGCAGGCAATCTGTTTGTATCGCAAAGAGCAGGGCATCACTGGGCCGCTCTATCTGGGCATTGATACACATGCGCTTTCCGAACCCGCCTTTGCCAGCGCCATGGAAGTTCTGGCTGCCAACGAAGTCAACGTCATGATTGACACGGATCTTGAATACACCCCGACGCCGTCCATTTCGCTGGCCATTCTTACTTACAACAAAGGACGCCAGTCCGGCCTCGCCGACGGGATTGTCATCACCCCATCGCACAATCCGCCTGCAGATGGTGGTTTTAAATACAATCCGCCCAATGGCGGTCCGGCCGACACCAATGTGACCGGCTGGATTGAAAAGAAAGCCAACGAATATCTCGGCAGGGACCTTGCCGGTGTCAAACGTGTTGGCTTTCGTCAGGCGATGAGTGCTGCCACTACTCACAAGTTTGACTATACAAATCTGTATATAAGCGAACTGGCTTCGGTCATCGATCTCAAAGCGATTCAGAAGTCCGGCATCAAAGCTGGTGTTGATCCGCTTGGTGGCGCCGGTGTGCATTATTGGGAAAAGCTTATTGAAGCCCATAAGCTGCCGATTGAAGTTGTTAATCACATAGTCGACCCGACCTTTTCTTTCATGACTGTGGATTGGGACGGCAAGATCCGTATGGACTGCTCGTCACCATATGCGATGGCTGGATTAATCGAGCACAGCAAGCGCTTTGACATTGCCTTTGCCAATGACACCGATCATGACCGCCACGGTATCGTCACTCCTAATGGATTGATGAACCCGAATCATTTTCTGTCCGTCGCCATCGACTATTTGTTCCAGAACCGCAAAGAATGGCGCAAAGATGCGGCAATCGGAAAAACGGTCGTGAGCACAAGTCTTATCGATCGAGTTGCGAAAAGATTGGGCAGAAAGTTAGTTGAAGTGCCGGTCGGATTCAAATGGTTTGTCGACGGTTTGATCGACGGTTCCTTTGGATTTGGCGGCGAGGAAAGTGCAGGTGCATGTTTCTTGCGCATGGATGGCAGCGTTTGGACAACCGACAAAGACGGTATCATTCTTGCTTTGCTGGCTGCCGAAATCACCGCTGTCACAGGCAAGGATCCAGGTAAGCATTACGAAGCTCTGACAAAGGAATTTGGCGATCCTTTTTACGCCAGAATCGATGCTCCGGCAACACCGGATCAAAAAGCGAAATTGAAGAAATTGTCGCCCGATGATGTAAAAGCCAAAGAGTTTGCCGGTGAGACAATCGTCGGCAAGTTTACAGCTGCACCGGGCAATAATGAAGCAATCGGTGGATTGAAGGTGACGACGGAAAACGGCTGGTTTGCTGCCAGACCCTCAGGCACCGAGGATGTCTACAAGATTTATGCTGAGAGTTTCAAGAGCGAAGCGCATTTGAAACAGATTCAGTCGGAGGCTCAAGAATTGGTCACGCAGGTTTTGTCGCCAACCGCGCAGAAAGCCTGATGACAAGAAAGTTCTGATCGCGGCATGGGCCCGATCAAAAAGGAAACCGTGAAATAGAAAAGAGGAGAGATCAAGATGCCTGTTTTGGAATTGGCGGACACGTCAAAAATCACTGGAAAGACCCAAGAGATGCTTTCGAATTTGGAAAAAGGCATCGGATTCATGCCCAACATAATGAAGCAGATGGCCAATTCACCTGCTGCTCTCGAGGCCTTTCTTTCATCACGCGACGCGCTCAGCCGCGGAGCTCTCGATGCACAAATGGTTGCCCTGATCGGAATTGTTGTTGCCGAAATTTATTCTTGCGAATATTTGCTGGCTGCAAGGGTGTCAATGGCTAAGAAAGCCGGAGTCAGCGAAACTGAATTGAAACTGGCGCACCAGCAAAGTTCGTCTGATCCGAAGAAGGATTTGGGACTTTCGTTTGTTCGCAACGTTGTGGTTCGCCACGCTTCCGAGCTGCCCGCCACCGATATCCCGGATTTGAAGGCGGCTGGTTATACAGATGGTGAGATTGTCGAACTCATAGCCAATACGTCGCTGAATATGTTCGTTTATTACCTTATCCAGATTGGTCAACCCGAGCTGGATTTCGAGAAGGTGCCGCTGCCCTTCCCTGCATAAACAGCAGTTCAACATTAAATCACCGAGGTCCGATTGTTCCCCACCTGGAACCATCGGACCTTTTTGCAGTCTACCCGGCTGAAAGCTGAAAGAGGGGGGTCTCATTCCCCAGGTTAAGGGGTTGATGACCATGGGAATTAAACTTGATCCGCAGTATCTGAAGAGGTACAAGGAAATTGCCGGATTGCTGTTGAAATACGGCAATTCAGATTTAGTCAAAAATGCCGGATTAGAGGAAGCCATCAAGGTTGATGAGAATGTGTCCAGGCAAGCCAAAGGGTCTGCCGAGGAATTGGCTACCGACCTCGAGCAGCTGGGTCCAGCCTATGTGAAGTTGGGGCAGATTCTTTCCACCCGTGGGGACCTTTTACCTACGCCATACCTGCTAGCGCTTTCCAGACTGCAAGATAATTGTGAACCTTTCAGCTTCGAAGAAGTCGAAAAGATCATCGTAGCCGAACTGGGTGTTCGCTTATCCAAGGCGTTTTCCGAATTTTCTAAAGAGCCATTAGCTGCCGCTTCCCTTGGGCAGATTCACCGCGCCCGCATGCGAGACGGTCGAGAGGTCGCAGTCAAGGTTCAGCGTCCCTGCATTCGCGAACAGATTCTTCAAGACCTGGACATTTTTGCCGAAGTCGCAAATTTCTACAGCTTGCATACTGAAATAGGCAAAAAATACGATTTCGATGTGATGGTAGAAGAGTTTCGCAAGTCGCTTTTAGCGGAATTGGATTATCGGCAAGAGGCGCAAAACCTTGTCACGCTTAAAAGAAACGTGGCCGAATTTGATTTGATTTTGGTGCCTTATGCGATTAATGACTACACAACCACCAAAGTTCTTACTATGGAATTTGTCAAAGGTAAGAATGTATCCAGCATCACTAATTTGGAACGCACCGAGCTAGACGGCTATCCTCTTGCAGAGCAGGTTTTTGCTGCTTATTTGAAGCAGATTCTTGTAGATGGATTTTTTCATGCTGATCCACATCCGGGCAATGTACTGCTGACGGACGACCATAAAATTGCCCTGATCGATCTGGGCATGGTGGCAAGACTTACTCCGAAAATTCAAAGACAACTTTTGCAATTGGTCATTTCCATTAGTGAAGGCCGCGCCGATTCCGTCGCTAACATGGCGGTCGAAATCGGTGATCCTAAGCCTAAATTCGATGAATTGCGTTTTCGCCACATGGTTTCGGAGATGGTGCAAACCGACCTTGAAGCCAATATCGCCAATATGAAGGTTGGTCATGTAATAGTCGGTATCACCCGAGCTGCCGGCGAATGTGGAATCAGGGTGCCGGCGGAACTGACGATGCTCGGCAAAGCCCTGCTTCACCTTGATGAAGTTGGCAGAACACTTGATCCTCACTTTGATCCCAACGCATCGGTGCGCAGAAATGCAGGCCATATTCTTGAGCAACGATTGGTCAATGAAATCTCGCCAGGTCATTTGCTGAATACCCTTATCGAGGCGAAGGATAGTTTTGAAAGATTCCCTCGCAATGTCAGTAAGATCATGGACCTTGTTGCCCAAAATCAAATGTCCTTGAAAGTTATAGATGAACCGTTGCTGGTAGATTCCTTTCAAAAGGTTGCGAATCGAATCACCCTCGGTTTGGTTTTGGCGGCACTGATAATTGGTGCTTCCAATCTGATGCAGATCCCCAGCCAATTTACCATTTTTGGATATCCAAGTCTGGCGATTGTATTTTTCTTGATGGCTGCAGGCGGCGGGTTTGCACTCGCGATTCAGATTATTTTTTACGATCAAAAACCTCAAAAGCTTGGCGATCCTGATGTCGTTAATCGTTAGCTCGTTAGTTCAATCAGTCAGGTCACGATGCCGTCACTTTGACGATCAATAGTTTCTAGTGAGGTTTCATCCCTCACCGTTAAGCAACTTTCTAGATTTCCCCCCAATCATTCAAATCGTGGCAAGCACATAGCTGGCACGTTACTAATTTTGCACTAGAGGCATTTCTCGATGTCTACCGGCCTGTACGCAAGGTTGTCCGAATTTGCACCGCCCGGCTCCGCTCATACGGATCCTGTTGAAGGGCAAGGCGATTCTCAGTATGCGCAGAGCCACTTTCATGAGCATGTTTCGGCCGAACTTGGCAAGCAACGCTCAGCCACTGCAGACAAAGTCGATGTTCGCGAAGACTTGACCTCATCGATGGCCAATCTTCATCTGTCGGCCGACTCAGCGGCAAGGAATTTTACTGATCGCTATGATCTCCACTCCTTGATGTTATATGACAGCAAGCCGGAGGAATCGACTCAGCAGACTTCAAAAGCGTCCGATCAAATCGCGACTGCAAAACTGGACGCTTTTCCCAATATTGTATTCGAGGACACGTCCGTGGTTGCGCTTGCCACTGCACCGCAGCGAGGGGCTCAAGAGTCAGGCGGCGGGAAACAAGCAACCGCGTAGGCTTTGTAACACAGTGCTTTTCGCTCTCGATCGCTCCTTGCCAGCGATTTCTACAGTTTGCACTTAACTTAATTGCTGTATTTAAGTTATTGGCTTAGCTTATGATCTATTCTTATCAACACGGTTGTGCGCGAAACGGCACAGGCTGGTTTATGCCCGCATGAATGTGCTCGAGGAGGAAAGATGACGGCTGATGTTTATGAATTCACTGCAAAATCATTGGAAGGCAACGACATAGCTCTGGGTCAATTCAAAGGAGATGTGCTTCTCATTGTCAACACAGCCAGTCAGTGTGGTTTTACCGGACAATATGCCGGACTTGAGCAGTTGCACAAGGATTTCGCCGGCAAGGGCTTGCGGGTTCTCGGCTTTCCTTGCAATCAATTCGGCGCTCAAGAGCCGGGCGCTGCATCGGAAATAGGCGCATTCTGCCAGAAAAACTACGGTGTCGATTTTCAGATGTTTGAGAAAATCGATGTAAATGGCAACGACGCGCATCCGTTGTACAAATATTTGACTTCAGCTGCACCCGGCGTCCTCGGCACCGAAAACATCAAATGGAATTTCACCAAGTTTCTTGTCGGTCGCGATGGCCAAGTTTTCAAACGCTATGCGCCGAATGTTGAGCCTAAAGATATGAGCAAAGACATCGAGCAGTTGCTCGCTACGTAGCTGCCGCCTTGCAGGCGGCAATTCAGACCTGTGCAACGCGCCGGCTATAGCAACCGTAGAAGAATAGCCGTAGCCGCGGCGTTGCACGCCGCATAAAACAGGCGCGTGCAACGCGCCGGCTACAAAATTTTCTGCATGAAACTCTGCATCCGTGCCAGAGCTAATTCCAGCTTTTCTACGCTGGTGGCATAAGAGCAGCGGATGTGCCCATCGCCGCCTGCACCGAAGGCAGTGCCTGGTACAACGGCGACGTGTTCTTCCAAAAGAAGTCGCTCGGCAAATTGTTCGGCTGACAAACCGGTGGATTCAATTGAAGGAAACGCATAGAAAGCGCCCAGTGGCATATGGCATGTCAGACCCAGGTTGTTGAGACCATCAACAATCAGTCTTCGCCTTTGCCTGTAATGTGCCACCATTTCTTCAACCGAGTTATCCGCATACTTGATTGCTTCCAGAGCGGCCATTTGACTGGTTATTGGTGCGCACAACATTGTATAAGAGTGCAGCTTCATCATCATCTTTAGAATGGGCTCAGGCGCACACGCATAGGCGATTCTCCAGCCGGTCATGGCATAGGCTTTGGAAAAACCGTTGAGAAGAATTGTGATTTCCCGCGCGCCGGGCACGGAGGCGACGCAAGTGTGAATGCCGTCATAGGTCAAACGGTCGTATATTTCATCTGAAACAACGTAAAGCCCGCGGTCGCGCGCAAAGTTGATGATTTCCACTATCTGTTCGCGGCTGAGCACAGCACCGGTCGGATTGGATGGATAACCTAGAAGAATCGCTTTGGTGCGCTCAGTGCAAGCCGCTTTCAGTTGTTCTGCAGTGACGGCAAATTTTGCCTCTGCTCGCGTTTCCACGCCGACCGGCACACCGCCTGCCAGGGAAACGCACGGTCTGTAGGAAACATAGCAAGGCTCCGGAATGAGAACCTCATCTCCAGGATTGAGCAAGACACGCATGGCCAGGTCCAGTCCTTCGGATACGCCGACCGTTATAAGTATCTCCGCTTCGGGATTGTATTCGACCTTGTAGCGTTTGTTTAAATAGCCCGCGATTTCTCGGCGCAATTCCAGCAATCCGTAATTCGAAGTATAAGTGGTATGCCCGCGTTCCAGAGAGTAAATTGCTGCTTCGCGAACCGACCATGGAGTGACAAAATCCGGCTCACCGACGCCCAGAGAGACCACGTCTTGCATTGATGCGGCGATATCAAAAAAGCGCCTGATTCCGGAAAATGGAACATCGAGGGCAACTTTTGACAGAGGCTTGAGACTGAGACTCTGGCTCATGATAAACCTACGGAGAAACTACAAGTCTTTGATCCTGTTCGGAGTCAAAAAACAGGGCGCCGTCTTCTTTGTATCGTTTCAGCAAAAAGTGCGATGTGGTACCTGTCACACCATCAATAGTGGCGAGTTTTTCCGCTACAAAAGTGGCCAATTCGCGAAGATTTGGTGCTTCGACGACCACTCTCAAATCGCTGCCGCCTGATACCAACCAAACACTCTGCACCTGGGAAAATCTGGCGATCCGGCAGGCGACGGCATCAAATCCGACATCGCGAGCGGGAGTGACTTTCACGTCGATGAAAGCAACCACTTTCTCGCAGCCGGTTTTTTCCCAATCGATGACCGTGTAATAGGTCTTGATCACGCCTTTCTGTTCATAGTCGTGAACAGCTTTTTCCACTTCTTTTACCGGCCGCCCCGTCATCTTGGCGATGGTTTCAAAAGAAGTGCGCGCGTCTCTTGCGAGGATGGTTAAGATCTCGTCCGGAACTTCGTGTGCCATGCCGGAAGTCTACCATATGCCCCGGCTCTCATCGAATCGTCACAGGCTGGTTGTGAAGGGCCTGTTAGAATGTGGAGCTGACGGTTGCGGGCTGCGGTAGAGCTGTGGAAGACGATCAAGAGCACAGGCAAGAAAACGAGTCCAGTCGTGAGATCTACACGATTGGTCACTCCAATCATCCAATCGAGCGATTCCTGGAATTGCTGGAAAGACACGCAATCGAGGTCTTGGTTGACATTCGCTCCAACCCGTTTTCGCGGTTTTCCCGGCATTTTAGCCATGATCCGCTTAAAATCGCCATACAAAATGCCGGCCTGAAATACCTGTATTTGGGAAAGGAATTGGGCGGCAAGCCGAAAGAAGCAGAGTTTTACGACCCGGACGGACATATTGACTATGCTCGAATCGCTCAGTCAGATGGTTTTGCAGAAGGTCTCGACAGGCTGGTTGCGGGCTCAGAAAGATATCGCTGTGCCATCATGTGCAGCGAAGAGAATCCCATTGAATGTCACAGACGCAGGCTTGTCGGCCCCGTTTTGGTTCAGAGAGGTTTGGAACTCAAGCATATTCGCGGTAATGGAGAAATTGAGCTGGAAAGGGAGCTTGGCGAAGATGAGTGGTCGCGTGCCGACGAATTCCAGCAGCTGACGCTCTTCTCCCAACCTGCTCCGGCAAAGCCCTGGCGCTCATCGCGTCCGGCAAAGAAGAGGCCTTAATGTCGGTCACCTCCGAAATCGAATGGACGGACGCCACCTGGAATCCTGTCACTGGTTGCACAAAGATCAGCCCCGGCTGCGCTAATTGCTATGCTGAGACCTTTGCCGAAAGGTTTCGCGGGGTGCCCGGACATCCTTATGAGCAGGGATTTGATTTAAAAATCTGGCCGGATCGTCTTAATTTGCCTTTGACCTGGAAAAAGCCCAAAAGAATCTTCGTCAATTCGATGAGCGACCTGTTTCACAAAGATGTGCCTTTAGAGTACGTTCAAAAGGTCTTCGCAGTCATGGCCAAGGCTGATTGGCACCAGTTTCAAATTCTCACTAAGCGACACGATAGACTGCTGGAGCTTGATCCGCATTTAGACTGGGCGGAAAACATCTGGATGGGGGTCAGTGTGGAGAGCAAAGATTACGCGCACCGCGTAGACTTTCTGCGCAAGACCGGCGCCAAGACCAAGTTTTTGTCGGTCGAACCGCTGCTTGGGCCGATCGAGAATTTGAATCTCGATGGCATCGACTGGGTAATAGTGGGCGGCGAATCGGGACGCCGGGTAAGGGCGCTTCAACCTGAATGGGTAGGACTGATTCGCGATCAGTGCCGGGATGCCGGCGTGGCATTCTTCTTCAAGCAGTGGGGTGGCCACAACAAGAAAAAGGCGGGCCGAATTTTTGAAGGGAGAACATGGGATGAGATGCCGGGGGGCTCTCGATGATATGCTATGCAGCCGGCGGCTCGTTGTGAACCTTCAAGGAGAGACTTTTATGCAAAAGCCACACGCTAAAAGCGCCAAAATCGCGTTATTAACGGGGATTTTAGTCTTAGGGCTGGAACAGACCTCGGTCAGCGCTCTTGCCAAAGAGAAGGAAAATACAGGCGCCACCTTGCCTACACCAGCAACAGTCAAAAAGGACAGCGAATATCCCAAGGAAGAAGTTACCCAGGAGACCCTGGAAAAACGCAGTCAGGAGATTGACGCAAAGCGCAGAGATTTGGATCAAATGCGCCGTGGTCTTGAGGAAAAGAGACTGAATCTGCAAGAACCCCAGCAGAAGCTGGATGAGGTTCGATACAAGCTGCAAGAAGAGCGATTGAATCTGGACAAACAGAGATCGGAATTGGAGCGCTTGCGCGCTGAACTCGATGAAAAATGGCGGCAAACTGATTTCCAACGGTTGCCCCTGGATAAGCAAAGACTGGAAATTGATGTGGCCGGGCGCAAACTGGAGCTGCAAAGGCTCGAGCTTGATAAACAACGCGTAGCGATCGAGGATCAAAAACGCAGTTTGCGCGAAAGGCAGCAATAACGCTAATTCAGCTGGAAATTAGACGGACTGTCCAAGAAACGCGTTGAGATCGACTGGACTGTTCCACAATTTTATTGCCGGTGTCTCATGCTCATGAGACAGGACTGATATGCTGCTGGTGTCCAGCATAAGATGCTGGCCTTCGGCAGGACCGAGCTTCAGCCAGGTAGCGGTGAGAATCCGCAGTATATGTCCGTGGGCAACCAGTGCCACTTTGCCGCCTGCACCGCAGGCGGTATCGATGACATTTTGGCAGCGACGGGCCGCTTCCTCTAGGGTTTCTCCATCCGGGCAGGGATGAGTCCAAATGGTCCAATCAGGAACTTGTTGGCGAATCTGATCGGTGGTTTTTCCTTCATACTGTCCATAATTGAATTCGGCC
>CAZHEZ010000105.1:0-26559 GCA_964531315.1 uncultured Candidatus Obscuribacterales bacterium
TCGATGGATCCATGCAGGACGTCAAATTCACCTCCAAGCAATTGCGCAGATTTGCTGGGGTTATCGTGGTCCTTCTGCTCCTCAATCTCTGCTACGACAATCCGCCCTACCTCTTCATAGGCCCATTCATGTTCGGCGTGTTGATTGGTCTCTATATGGCCTTTCTTGACCGTCCAATTGGGCCGCACATGCGTTGACTATTGGTGAAGTCCGTCGCGCGGTTGCTCAGTCATCTGCGTATTCGCCGAACAAACTGGTTCTAACCAGGGAAAAATCCATGAGCAAAAATGCTGGAAGTAAACGCACACGAAAATCGCAGGTTCAGAAAAGGACTGGCGTTTTGGGTCATCTGTGCACAATCGATGTGGGCTCGCTCTTCGACCCGAACGTCAAATTCACCGTGACCAAAGAACAGCGCGCCAAGATCCTCAAGGACAGGGCTCGTTCCGCTGCTGAGCATCTCACTATCGATGTGGTGCACACCGCTTTTGCCGTCGGGAAATCGACGCTGCCGGCTCACATCAAAGACGAGTGTGAGTTGAATCTCTCGCTGAATGCCGGCTTTCTCCATTCCAGCATGCACAGGCGGACCTCCAGAAAGTCGGTTGTGGCTACAATCAACAGTTTTGTCCGCGACTTGAATAAGATTCGCAAGCTCGCCTGTGCCGAAAGGATTGCCAGCTACAAGGTGGTCAGACTGAATCCCTTCCCGGAAGGCTGGTACTTCGGCAATCCGACGAAGCGAAGCATCGAGAAGTCGAAGAAGCAGCAGCTCGAACGAGTTCGCCCGTAGAGCGAACCATCGTCTGAGGAAGGCAAAGGGAACTCGCGTGCGATACAAGTTTCCTTTGCCTTTCTTGCTAGTTGCGCGAGGTCTAAGCAGCTGCTTTTAATGTTCTTCTCGGCAGGCTGGCGCAAGTTATACGAAGTCAGTCTCTAACGGTTTATGACATGTCCCAGCAATCACTTTCACTTGGACCTAGTCATATGGCAGTTTCAAGACGACTTTTCTTTTCCTTGCATTCATCGACCTCCATTTAACTCAAACATAAGCTATCGCCCAGCAACAGCATTATTCATCTGCAGAACTGCCAGGCAGTGACTGTGGTGGGCGCAGGTCCGGTGCAAGAAGTGAAGTTCGTGCGGGCAACCGCATTTCACCCATGCCAGACGAACCGAAGTTTGTCTGGTGTTTCCGAGTCCCTATTCGACAAAGGAAGAACCTATGAAAAGATTGTTCATCATGCTGACCGTGTTGGTTGGGCTGGTTGTTGGTATCGGTGCTGCTCCTGCGTCCGCGCAGGCTGCCGACACCTGGCTGCCCGACTTCGATCCTGCCGTTCATGTCTACGTCGACGCGAAGATGGCCAACCGTGTCCGTCTGCCTTCCGATTTCACCGATCAAATCGGCACTCGCGCTGCGGTGAACGGGCTAAGCGTCTATGTCGTAATCGCTGAGCAGGGCGACGAGCTCTCCAGCGGCACTCGCGACAACTGGGCGTCCGACATGCTGCATACGCGGCTGTGGGAACGCTGGCGCTACAACAGCGGCTTCTCTGAGAGCCGTATGCTGGTCGTCCTCTACATCCGCGCCAAGGACTCCGACGTCGGCTCGATTGCCGTGCGTTCCGGCTCCTACTTGCACGCCATGGGCATAGATCGTGACCACTTCGCCAGTTCCAGCGGCCCTGTCATGCCGGCGGCGCGCCAGTTCATGCGCACTGAACCGGCCACAGGCCTGCTCACCATCATCGACAACATCAATGCCGAGGTGAAGGCCGGCGGTCCCAGCGCTCGTGCCAGCGACGGCCCGTCCTGGTGGTCGACGCCCGGCTGGTTTGGGTGGCCCTACTGGGTGTGGACGCTGATCATCATCACGGTGGTCATCCTCCTCATCATCATGATCGCTCGCTCGGCGGGCGGTGGTGGCAGCAGCGGCGGTTTCTTCGCCGGTTGCGGCGGTGGTGGCGGCGGTGGTGGCTGCGGTGGCGGCGGTGGCTGCGGCGGCGGCGGCGGCTGCTAAGCTCGGCTGCGCATATCTCCTGTTCGGGCGGCAATGTTGCCGCCCAACTGCATAAGAAGACCCTCACAACCTGGAGGTTTTTGGTATGTCGTCAAAGGCTGAACCTGCGGAGTACAACATCCCTCCTGAGCACGCCGAACTCTGGCGTCAACTTCAGGAATTCGTCTTCGATGAGCCCGGCGCGGAGTACAACTTCTCCAAGCGTCTGGCCAAGCGCAACAAGTGGGAGCACGACTTTGCTCTGCGCGTCATCGAGGAATATCGCAAGTTTCTTTTCTTGCTCAAGGCTGCCGGACACATGGTGACGCCGTCGATCGTGGTCGACGAAGCGTGGCACCTGCACCTCATCTACACGTACAGCTACTGGGAAGTGCTGTGCACGCAGATCTTCAAGGTGCCGATGCATCATCATCCCGGCAACGGCACGGATGAGGATCAGACCAAGTTCGCCGCCATCTACGAGCGCACTCTTGATGACTACAAGCGGTTCTTCGGTGAGCCGCCTGTAGAAATCTGGGGCAAGCCCAATGAGTCGATCGACTGGCGTGCGATTCTTTCTGCGCTCCCGGTGCCCAAGCGCACCAAGAGTGCGTTGCTCGACCTTTTCCCGCGGCCTTCCGATGAAGCGCCGTAAGCAGTAGGCGCTTGCGCCGGCATATCTCCTGCAGCGGAAGAGGGTTTTGCCCTCCTTCTTTTGCGGGAATATGCTTTTTGAAAGCGCTATATTAAAACATATAGTAATAATAAATTCGAAAAAATGCCGACATGCAATCCCGGTGTTCATCACAATCCGGGAGAACATATCGGCATCTTTTCTAGGAATCTTGCTTTTGTTTGTCCCACATGTACTGGACGGCGTTGTAATGAACGCGCCAGACATCCGGTCCATAGCCGCCGGCAAAAACGAGAGCCACGGGAATGCCGCGGTTCACGCAGGTGTCGATGACAAACTTGTCGCGCTTCTTGAGCTGCTCCAGAGTCATGCGCAAGAGCCGGAATCCAACCGCAGTGTCTTTCAGGTAAGGGTCGCTTCCCTGAACGAAGAATATGAGGTCTGGTGTGAACGTGGCGAGAGCCTGATTCAGACCGGATTCCAACTTCTCCTGATAGAGGTGGCGTTCGGCGTGGACGATGGATACATCCAGCGAACTCTTCTCTTTCTTCTGCGGATAAGCTTCTTCCGAGTGGATGGAGAACGTGAAAACATCCGGGTCGTCGCGGAAGATTGCCGCGTTGCCGTTGCCCTGATGCAGGTCGACGTCCACAATCATCACTTTGCGGCAAAGCCGTTCGGCTTTGAGCTTGCGAATGGCGATGGCGATGTCGTTGATGGAACAATAGCCGTCTCCGTGGTCGGCGAAGGCGTGATGATAACCGGCACCAAGATTGGCTGCCAGACCGCATTTGAGTGCGTGCCGGGCAGCAAGCAGAGTGCCGCCTGATTTGAGCCGGATTTCGCCGAGCAGTTTGCGTATTGCTTTGCTCGTCTCCGCGCTCGTTTCCGGTGCCTTGGCCAGACCAAAGATGGACTGCCAGGTGGCGGAAAGTTTCAGGCTTTTCAGATATTTCTCGTCATGGACGAGAAGCAAGTCGCTTTTGGTAAGCGGCTTGGGGCGGCAGTGTTGGACGGCAGTGCCGTTCTTTGCTGCCAGCTCGTCTAAGACTCGTTGCCCTCTGTCGAGTGCAAAGGGAATCGCAATTCCCAGTGCGCTCAAATCAGAGTTGTAGCGAGGATCGTGGACGAGTTTGAGTTTTAATTTCCCTTTCATGGGCAGAACCTTTCTCTACACTTGAAGGAGAATCGCTACTAAAATTTGGTCGGTAGAGAAACAGGAAATCCGGGACTGTGCCTGGGTTTCTGCAAAAGAGGGAACGAGCTTTCGCCCGTTCCCTCTCGAGAGTCACGCCGTTTTATCCGGCCGGCTCAGTCCTTGGGCAGGACGAAGCAGAGCAGGATATAGGCGACGATAACGGTACCGCCCGTGCAAAGCGCGAGCAGGACAGTGAGAGCCCGAACCAGATTGGGAGTGGTGCCGAGCCTGTAGGCGATGCCACTGCAGACGCCACCAAAGACTTCGTCGCGCGACTGGCGGCGAATACCCGACTGAGTGCAGGAGATGAGAACGATCGCCAGCACAATGAAAACTGCAATTCCTGAAAGCATGATGATGCTCCTTAGATACCGATTTGACGGATCTTGGTCGAGGCCTTCGGCACGCCGGCAAAACTCGTTGATTGAGCTTTGCTGGCGGCATTCAGGCGATTATTGAATTTGAGGCAGGCAAGCTAGATGACGCTTGCCTGCCGGATGTTGGGAGTGAGGTGCGGCCGCACTATTTGCTGCGGTGAGGCTTCAGATTGGAGTAGGTGAGCGCATAGCAGATAATCACTCCGAGCAAGCCGCCAATCGTCGGGGCGAGCGCGAATGTGCTCCACAGGCTCATTCCTAAAAGAAGCATCAGCACGCCGGACACCTTGGTGAAGATGCCCAGGACTGCCAGCGAGAGCAGCCGGTAACGCCGCAGCGAAACGCGGTCGCCCTCGGTGTATGCAAGTGTCCGGGCTTCCTTCTGGAAGCCGATCACTTTGTCACCAATACTGCCAAGCAAGTAAAAGCCGAGCGCTGCTGTCGCTAAGAACAGAGCGATGTTGGCCAGTATTATCAGCGCAGTAGCCATGCGGTGGGGGTCCTTATATTGAAGACCCTCAGAACGTTTGTGGCGTTCTGAGAGCAGCTGCATACGCCCCTATTGGGCGTGGTTTCGCTTCAGCCGCAGACCTTGTTGGTCAGCCACATGCCGCCCCAGGTGGAGGCGACCATGCCGACGAGGCCGGCGAAGATGTTGCCGCCCGTGAGCAGAAGGCCGATGACCAGACCGCTGGTTACGACGACACTGGCACCAACGGTGACAGCGAGAACAATGGCGGTGAGGATCAGCGAGAAGCCGAGCGCCTGCCCGAGATTCTTGAGAGTGTTCATGATTTTGTTTCCCTGTACGGTGTTTCTAGGGTTTGTTTCGACGCGAGAAAACAGCCCGGCGGGCTGCTCTCGCCTGGAAGAACAAATTCTTCTGATTGGGAGGCCGTTTTCCGTTTTAAGACCCAGGTTCGATGCCGCGTCAGTCCAGGCGCTGGGTTTTCAATCTGAGCGCATTGGCGATCACGGAAAAGGAGCTCAGACTCATAGCCGCGCTGGCAATCATCGGATTGAGCAGTAGCCCGAATAACGGGTAGAGGACGCCGGCGGCAATGGGTACGGCCAGCGAATTGTAGCCAAAGGCCAGCCAGAGGTTCTGGCGGATGTTGGCGACCATGGCGCGGCTCAATTTGCGGGCTTTGAGAAGCCCTGAGAGTTCTCCGCGCAAGAGCACGATGCCGGCGCTCTCGATGGCCACATCGGTGCCGTTGCCCATGGCTATGCCGACATCGCTGCCGGCCAGAGCCGGAGCATCATTGATGCCGTCTCCTGCCATGGCAACGCGCCTGCCTTCCGCTTTTAAGCGGGAGACGCAGGCAGCCTTGTCTGCCGGAAGCACTTCCGCCTCCACTGTGTCGATGCCCAGCTGTCGTGCCACAGCCAGTGCCGTGGCCTGGTTGTCGCCTGTGAGCATGACTATCTTCAAGCCGTCTTCTTTGAGCCGGTCAATCATCTCGGCGGCGCCTTCTTTTATGGGATCGGCGATTGCCAGGGTTCCGGCCAGCTTTCCGTCGCGTGAGACGAAGATGACGGTCTGTCCCAGATTGCGCATTGCTTCGGCGTCTTCAACGACCGCATCGATATTGACGCCCAGCTCCGTCATGAAACGCTGGCTGCCGAGCGCCAGTTTTGCACCCGACCATTGCGCTTCGATTCCCTTGCCGGTTACAGCCTGGAAATTGCTCACCGGCTCTGGTTTGATGCCCTTTGCGGCAGCTCCTTCCAGGATTGCTCTAGCCAGCGAATGTTCGCTCGGTTGTTCTAGACTTACGGCCAGGAGCAAGAGTTCGTCTTCGCTGACGCCGTCTTGAGCTGTGACCTTTTGCAAGGTGGGACGGCCGACCGTCAGCGTGCCTGTTTTGTCGAGCACCAGGGTGTCGCACTTTTCCAGCGCTTCCAGTGCTTCTGCTTTGCGGATCAAAATGCCGGACAATGCACCACGGCCGGTGGCGACCATGACGGACATGGGCGTGACCAAACCAAGTGCGCAGGGGCAGGCGATGATTAACACCGCAATCGCATTCAAGAGTGCATGGGCCAATTGCGGCGCCGGACCCAGGAATGCCCAGATGCAAAACGTGACTGCGGCAATGGCAATCACCGAAGGCACGAAGTAAGCTGCGACTCTGTCGGCCACTTGCTGAATCGGTGCGCGGCTGCGTTGTGCTTGCGCCACCATCTGTACGATTTGACTGAGCACGGTCTCTTGACCGACTCTGTCTGCGCGCATGATGAAGCTGCCTGTGCCGTTGACGGTGCCTCCGATTACGGAGTCTCCTGCTTGCCTGGAAACAGGAACCGACTCACCGGTCATCGCCGACTCGTCGACCGCGCTTATGCCTTCCAGAATCGTTCCATCGACAGGAATCTTCTCTCCCGGTCTGACGCGCAACCTGTCACCCTGGACGACCAGACTGAGGTCGACTTCGCTTTCTGCGCCGTCAGCACTCAGTCGCCTGGCTGTTTTCGGAGCCAGGGACAAAAGCGACTTGATCGCATCGGAAGTGCGTTCCCTGGCCTTCAGTTCCAGCACCTGTCCGAGCAAGACCAATGTGGTGATTACTGCGGCCGCCTCGAAATAGACGTAGGGCTCGCCGTTTTCCATAGCCATGGAAGGCGGCAAGAGATGGGGGAAAAGAGTGGCCGTGAGGCTGTAACCGAAAGCAACTCCGGTGCCCATGGCGACCAGAGTAAACATGTTCGGGCTGCGGTTGACGACCGAGTCTTTAGCGCGCACGAAGAACGGCCATCCGCCCCAGAGCACAACCGGAGCAGCAAAGGCCAGCTGAATCCAGTTGACGGCTGCGTGCGGGATCAGATTGTGCACCAGGGTCTCTGCTCCCGGAAGCATGGCTGCCATTCCCAGTGCAAAGACAGGCACAGTGAGAACAAGGCACGCCCAGAATCGTCTGAGCATGTCCGTCAATTCCGGATTTTCTCCTTCGTCAAGCGTCGGCATCATGGGCTCGAGAGCCATACCGCACTTTGGACAGGAGTCCGGTTTGTCGCTGAGCACTTCCGGATGCATCGGGCAGATGTATTTGGTGCCTTGGGCGACCGGTTCTGCTTGTACTGGTACCGGATGCAGGTATTTGTGCGGGTTGGCTTGAAATTTCTCCTTGCAGCGCTGAGCGCAGAAGTAGTATTTCTTGCCTTCATGCACGTATTCCGCCGCTGCCGACTCGTGCTCGACTGTCATGCCGCAAACCGGGTCTAGATGCGTTTCAGAATGTGCAGGCGCGGTTTTCACTCCGGGCTCTTGCACCCAGTAGGTCTGTTTGTGTCCGCGGTCTGTCAAAGTCTTTGCAGATGCCTCTGCTTGCTGGCGTGTCTCGTGCTTATCGACGAGAAACTTATTGCCGTTGTCATCCTGTCGCCAGACTTCGAATTTCTTCTCGGGCGGTGAGCAGCAGCCTCCTGACTCGCTTTTGACGGCTGTCCGTGGGTTGGGGCTGGGCTCGGCTGCGGGAAGAAACTTTTCCGGGGTGGCGGCGAATTTGTCTCGGCAGCGCAAGTTGCAGAAGTAGTAGTCGGTTCCTTCATGCTGGAAGGTACCGGCACAGCTGGCAGGATTGACCTTCATCTTGCAGACGGGGTCAATTGCATGAGTTGTATTCATAAGCCCACCATTCGAGTTTTTAGGAACGCACCGGGTGCGGTCCGAAAAGCAGCAGTTTGAACTCCTGAGATATTCAAACGCGGCAAACTGGCATCGTACTACGAGACAGTCTTTCTTTCTTCCACCTGACTTAGCCTCGCTTAAGTTCGCGCAATGCTGTCCGTACTACCGAGAACCTCTTGGAAAAGGTAATGCGTTAGAGACGATTGGCACTGGGTGGAACTTCGGGGGTGCGAAAGCTGAAATAAGGGGAAAAGAAAAGACTCAGCAACCATAAACTTGACTGAGCCCTTTGTTCAAGCTCCAAACCAGTCAGCTTCCTTAAGACATGCCAAATATGGGTTGCCAGGGAGTTTGAGCTCGCATCGCTGTGCTAGCGGCGCGAGGGGTAACACCTGCCGGACGGGCTCATTCTCTTAAGGTTTTGATCACAATCGGAAACCTTCCCTCGACAACTAATATTTATTTCTTATAGCGTTTGACTCATCAACCACCTTTTTCCTTTTCAATTTAGTTCAGCGAATCCAAAAATTTCTTTACCTGTAAGCATCTATCTCTGCTCAGAACCTTAGTAGGGTTCTGGAAGCAAGTATCAGAGCGGTTTTGATCTCAAAACTCAGTCACGAATTTACTCTGGCTTTTGCTGTTCTTTTGTGGTTTTTCAAACGCCCAGAGGCTCGGTCCGCAAACGTTTCGGATTGTCCCTTTTCGGGCGGCGTGGCTTCTCAAGCCGCGTACAGCGTTCCAAACAAGGAGACGCGGCATGGACAATAGCTCTCTTTATAGACTGCCGCTTTCCCAACTCTCGGGCCGGCAGTTCGATGTGATCGTTGTTGGCGGCGGCATTACCGGTGCAGGAGTAGCGCAAGACGCTGCCTCTCGCGGTTTGTCGGTGCTTCTTCTCGAGAAAGGCGACTTTGCATCCGGAACCTCCAGCAAGTCGACCAAACTCATCCATGGTGGGCTGCGCTATCTGGCCAATTTCCAGTTCGGCGTCGTCTACGAATCAGTGACCGAACGGATTGTGCAGGGACGCATCGCACCGCATATGGTGCACTGGCTGCCCTTCATCATTCCCCGATACAAGCAGAACTTCTTGAACAACATCAAGTGGGAAGCTGGTCTCTGGGTCTATGACGGCATGGCTGGCTTGGTCGGCAAGCACTTCCACAAGCGCATCAAAGTGGGCGAGATCACCAGGCTCTGCCCCGGCATTCGTGCCGATGGTCTGGGCGGTGGCTTGCTCTACTATGACTGCCGCACCGACGACGCCCGGCACACGCTGGAAGTGATTCGCTCGGCTGCACAGCACGGCTGTGTCACCCGCAATTACACCAGGGTGACGAGCTTCCTGCGCGACCGTGGTGATGTGCGTGGTGTGGAAGTTGCAGAT
Organism: uncultured Candidatus Obscuribacterales bacterium; assembly: GCA_964531315.1. Lineage (GTDB taxonomy): Bacteria > Cyanobacteriota > Vampirovibrionia > Obscuribacterales > Obscuribacteraceae > QKMZ01. Next base: position 9,233 of record CAZHEZ010000105.1, read on the forward strand.
GCGCTCACAGGCGAAACCGGCGTGAAGATTTACGGCAAGGTCGTGGTCAACGCTACCGGCGTCTGGACGCAGAAAACGCAGGAGTTGTCCGGTCAGGCCAATGTCAGCGTTGCTCCCGCCAAAGGCGTGTTGCACGTAGAGCCCGCCAAAGGCGTGCATTTTACGATCAAGCGTGAGCGGTTGCCCATTCAATGCGCGCTCCTGGTCCCCACCGGAGCCGATGGCCGCTTCTGCTTTGCCGTGCCGTGGTACGACTCGGTCTTGATCGGCACCACCGATACGCCTTTCAAGGGAGACTTCGACCGGCTCACGGTCGAGGACGAGGAAGTGGCATACATCCTCGATGCGGTCAACAAGCAATTCCCAGGGGTCAATCTCACGGCTGCCGATGTGACCGGCAAGTTCGCAGGGCTTCGGCCGCTCATTTCGGACAGCAAGGCCGGCGGCGGAACCACCAAGGTCTCCCGCAAGCACAGCCTCAAGCTTTCCGATGACGGACTGATCACAATCGCCGGCGGCAAGCTGACGACATACCGCCCGATGGCTGCTGAAACAGTCGATCTGGTGGCGTTGCAGCTGGAGCTGGACGGCGTTAAGGCCGGCCCTTGCGTGACTGAAAAGCTCATGCTGGGCGGCTGGGATGCAGAGGTGAGAAACCTCGAGACCGTCAAGGAAGTGTTCCGGGCTATGGCAGAAAGGGTGAAAATCCCCGCAGCCACGGCCGATGTCCTGGTGCAGATGTACGGGCGCCGGGCCATGGAAGTCGCTGAGCTGGTCAGCGAATACCCCGAGCTGGCAGAGCCAGTTTCGGCGTCGCACCCGTACATACTTGCTCAGGTGGTTTACGCGGTGGGTTATGAGTCGGCCGTCACGCTGGAAGATGTTCTGGCGCGGCGCATCCGGCTTTCCATCACGGATGCCGAAGAAGCGAAGGCGTCGGCGCAAAAGGTGTCCAATCTCATGGCCAAGATGCTTGGCTGGGATGATGCCACTCGCCAGCGTATGGTGACCGACTTTATCGCCTCGGTGCTCTAACGAGTGCCGGGTAATGGTCGGTCGTAACGTTAGCAGTCGGGTGTCTGATCGCAGGTTTTGCAACCAAAGATCAGACGCCTGCCGCAGGAATAGCTCAACTCTTCCTGCGTGGAGGCAGTTATGGAGATATTGATTTATTGCGCCATTGGCGCCGTTCTCTGCGTGGGCTGGTTCTTCTTGCAGATGAAGCTTTTCGATTGGAATGAGGATAAGGGCACCAAGCTCACCTGGTTCGTCTCGAAGGCTTCGCTGCTGTTGCTCAGTCTCACCATCACACTGGTCAGTTTCATCGCGTTCGGCACGATTTACGCAATGTTTTTGAATGCCGCATTCGGACACTGACACTAGTTCGTTCTCTATTCCCACAGTCCGGGAGAGGCAGGAATCGGCTGGAGCACCGGACCCGGTGCTGTGGCGGATTCCGCGCTTTTCCCACGCACGGTACCGCGTTGGTGCCAGGCACCGCGACAGTAAATCGTCGCAAATGAAGAAAGCGAAGGTGTAACTATGATTCAGATTATGAACGAGGCCAACTTCGTGTTCGGTCTCAATATCGACGCTCAGTCGGCGCGCAATTTCGCCATTGAGCTCTACAACTGGTCCGACAACAACAAGGGTCGGGCTCTTCGTATCAATCTGCACTCGACCGGCGGCAACATCGCCGATGCCGAGCTGTTGTACGAATCGTTCATGCACCTCAGGTCGCTGGGACACTTCCTGACCATCGTCATCCACGGGCGGGCTGCGTCCTGCGCCGGATGGCTGGTTCAGGCGGCGGATCTGCGCGTGATCGGTCGACTCTCCGAGCTGCTCATTCACCAGGTCAGCTCGAAGTGTGATGGCAACATCACCGCCTTCGAGCGCGAGCTGAAGCGCATGAAGCATCTGCAGAAAAAGACGATCGGCATTCTCTGCGATCGCAGCCAGAAGACCCTCGGCGTGGTCATTCCGCTCACGCCCAAGATCGTCGCCAGCAAGCTCAAGGGCGGCGAGGACTGGTGGCTGACTGCGCAGGAAGCGCACGACTACGGTCTGGTCGACCGCATCGAAGACACGACGCCCTTCAAGCAGGCGGCGTGACCTGGTGGAAGGCTCTGGTTGCGCCACCATTAACGGTGGCGCAACCTGCAGCCGGGCACAATCTAACCCCGCTTAAAAGGCGGGAAATATCAACCTTCGTTCACAGGAGGATTTTATGGACGGAGCAGCATTACCTTTCATCGCGCTCTTTCTCTTCGTCGTTCAGGGTGGGCTCGTTTCCCTCCTGCTCACGGAATTGGCGCGCCCATTTGGCCAGCGGGCCGTCTCGATTGCCGTGGCGACATCAGTCGTCGTGGCAGCCGTGTCCGGCTACTTCTGGACCTACGTCCTGAGCACTTCGGCGGCGTTCACCATTCTCGCTTCGGTTCTGGTCACAGGCGGCATCGCCTACAACTGGGCCAAGAAGATGGGACGCGACATCGCCGAGCAAGTCAGGATGGCAGCCACCGTGGCCAAGTTCGGTCTGGAGAATTTCGACCAGATCGACAGCCATCGTGACGGCGAATTCGGCAGTGCCCATCTGGAGGCAGCGCTTTCCTCGCGTCGGTTTACCGAGGGTGGCGAGTGGCTTCTCAGGCACATGCAGATGCGCATCAGCGACATCGGCCATCAATCAGGCATCATCACTGCGCCCGTGCCTGTGCCTCACGGCTCAGGCTATGCGCACGTCATCTATCGCATCAACCGGCGCGATCTGGAGACCTACGAAGGTCGCATCGGCCGGAAGTACAGAGCCTGGCTCTGACCAGGAAGTTTTGAACGGCTTCGAAGAAAGCCGGAACAAAAGGACAAAAACTATGCACATCGGAGTTGGAGGCTTAGTCCTCCTCATCATCATCTGCCTATTGCTCGGCTCCTCCGGTGCCCGACGCGTTCGCAACGCCCCTCTGGGTGGTGTTTGCGGTGGTCTGGCCCGGCACTTCGGTTTGGAGCCGAGTTTCGTCCGTTTGCTGGCAATCATCTTTCTGATTTGCAGCGGCGGCACAGCGATTCTCGTTTATCTCGTCCTCTGCCTCGCCCTCCCTGAGGGCTAAAGCAAGCGCGGACAAACGAGAGTCCCTCGCAAAAGCCAGACAGGCGTAGGGATGTGCCTGTCTTTGAATGATGCCAGAGCTCATTTGCCTGAGCTAGAAAGAGTCATGGATGAAACCAAAAGTTGTGCTTTTCGATTTGTGGATGACCCTTGTTTTCGGGTTGTCCACTGATCCGATTCTAACCTTGCAGGCGATGCTCAATCATCGCCAGCCAGGTGAGCCGCTCGACAGCGAGTTTCTCAACAAGTGTCTGACTACCAATGTCACCAATCCCGGGCGCTTCCTTCGGGAAGTGGCTCAGCCCTTCGATCTGAAGGTGCCGAGAGGAGCCGTAACTGCGTTTCGCCGGCTGATTGCCGACGAGCGCCGGGCTGCCACCGCCTATGATGACACGGAGGCTGTTCTCACGCACCTGCGCGGGCAATACCGTCTGGGATTGATCTCCAACCTCTGGCCGTTTCCGGTTCGCCGCATCTTCCAGGAAATGGGTCTGGGTGCCCACTTCGAGCAGCTCGTCTATTCCTATGAGGTGGGCGTCAGGAAGCCAAACAGGATAATCTTCGATCACACTGCCCAGCTCTTCGGCGTCGATGCCGGCGACTGTGTGATGGTCGGCGACAGCATGTCGTCCGATATCGAAGGGGCGTTGGCGGCTGGCATGCAGGCACTCCTCATCGACCGCAAGGCGAAGGAGACTGCCAAACTCGGCGACAGGTTGCACGTTTGCCCTTCGTTGACAGCCGTGAAGCGGTTGCTGATTTAGGGTCGGCAGTCGGGCTCTACGACAAAGTAGAGGGAAAGGATGCTCCGAGCGGGCATTTCTTTCCCTTGCTTTTTTTGTATGGGATATTAGAACATATAGTAAAATACAGACGCATTAACGCGTACCGCCGGACTGAGCCGCCTGGCAGACATTAAACCGCCAGTTTGAGTTCCTCTTCGCCTTCCAGAATCTTGAGAAATTCACCGGGCGGCATGTAGTTGGGGTTTTTTATAATCTCGCCCCCTTTGAGTATGGTCGGATGCGTACTGATCAGCATTCTCACCGCTTCGGCATGAAAGCGATTTTCGTCGTACTGGCACATGCCCATGAATGGATATTGCTCGAAGAGCCGATTGATCTTGCTTTCATAGGCAACAATCTCTCTGCCGGTCACTTTGGCACCCAGCACCCAGGACATGTCGCCTGCCCCTCTCAGCCCGTTGAAGCCGGCGGCATAAGCGTCGGCAATCATTGCTTCCACCAGCGCTATCATCTTATCGCCATTGAAGTCGCCGCCGGCCAGATAGGTTTGTTCGGGCGTCAAAAAGGTCATTGAGCCGTCGCTCACGTCAGCTTCCACATCCATTCCGGCGCGCATCATCACGTTTCTTACAAATCTAGCCGTATCGGCATCGGAGACATAGACGCACTGTTGTCCGAGTCGGAAGCCGGTCTTGAAATACTCTGCCAGAGCGGTAATTTGCTGCTCTCGGTCGCAATAGACCATGCAAATATGGCTATGTTTGCCAATTGAGGAAACATAGTTTTTCAGGTCGTGATAATGGTCGTCGGCATTCATATTGGCGAGGCTCTCTCCAATATTATAAAGCCGGAATGGTGAAGAACAGGTGAGAATCAGTTATTGATGCCGCAAAGGCAAGCGGCAAGGGAGATTTAGGCTGGAGAAAAGATCGGTTGACCGACAAAAAACGGTTGTAATCTGACCGTCCGGACCGGATCTTGGGCCGTACGAACTGCGTCTTGCGGAATCGCAGCCGGTGTTTTTTGTGCTTCCGATAATTTGCACACGAGCTGACGAAGCCTTTTTCCACTGGGCCTGGTGCCCAGGTTCTTCCCTTCTTCAAGCTGCAGATAAGAGCGACAGGACGGATTTACGGCTAGATTCAGGCTCGAGACCGGACTTCTTTGCGGTCCTTGCTGAATGCGGCGTACACGAGCCTTGAGCAAGCGGAAATAAGGACTATTGAGACTTCTTCGTTCGGGCATACTGACGGCTGCTTCTCTTGCCGCAAATTTTCTAGTCGGATGAACGGCCAGGGTCTCGAAGATATATCTATTTCTGACAGGAACAGCCTCGAGGTCTACCGATGCTGCCAGCTCGAGGCACCAGTCGGTCTCAATCTGACAAGCGGGCGCCTGAATCGGAAGAGGCGTATAAGTAGTAATTACGAGCATTACGTTAGAAACTGGTTCGGTCATTATGGGAGAAGTCCTTGTCCTACGGGGTGGGACTTTAGAAACTTAAGGCATCCTGCATCAATTTAGCGTGAACCCAAGAATGAAAATTGGCACTCGGGTGTTCCGGGGTAGCATTATCGTATGCAGAAATTGTTTCATTCGTATAACAAGAAATTGTCTGGCCTCGATGCCATTGGAAGCTTCCGCACATTAGCCGGCCTGCTTGTCCTGCTCTGGCTTTTGGGGCAGCCGGCCGTGCTCGGTCGAGAAAAAGATGAAATAGTCTGGCATTTGCATCAATTGCACCGCTCTCTGGGGACTGTCGACATCTATATAACCCCCAGGTTGATGAGGCTGGAAAAGTCGGGTGGCGATATTATCGTCCTCTACAGGCAGGACAGCCAACAGGTTTCCATCTTCAATCCAGGCCATAAAGTAATCTACACCTGTCCTGCCGACCGCTTTTTCCGGCAAGGTTTCTCGATTACCAGCAGTGGTTTAAAAGCGTGCCGCTCAGCCAAGACAGTGAAGCGCAAGCAAGTCAAATTTCTCGGGCAAATGGCCGACGTTCTGGACGTATATGCAGTTGGTTGTACGAGAACGGGCAAGAAGGTTGAAGTCGGTTGCGCCGGAATGAAAGTTTTGGCCAGCAAGGAGTCTTTTAACAAGCCGGTTTCAGTAATTGAAACGATCTACGCGACTCCGACAACCGGTGCCTTGCCACTGGAAATGAAGTTGGACTACTCGCCGGGAGGTGGTGAGATGTGGTTTCAAACCAGCGATCGGGATTTGAAAAACGTTCCAGCCAATAAAATCGATCAGACATATTTCCGGCTGAACACAAAAGTACTGGCACGCGAAAAAAAAACAGCAGACTTTTTTGCTCTTCCACTCGGCTATAAGAAAATGGATTCGGACAGTGCCGTAATCAATGAGACAGACACCGCCAGCGATCTCACCAAGCTGGTCTTGCCCTGAGACTGTTAATCGAGGTAGAAATGAGCTTTGTGAAGTGGAAGTTCAAACGTCGCTTTATGTTCGCGGTGGCTCTTTTCGTATTCACCTCTCCTCTGGCTAATTGCTTGTTTTTGCCTGCTCATGCCGATTCCAAGCAAGGCACAAAATGGGGCTACTTTCCACGCTCAGGTTTGTCTGTAAGCAGTGATATGACTGTTTCAGGCATAGATCCAGGCTCAGCGGCAGAAAAGGTGGCGCTGAGAATCGGCGATCAGATTACCAGTATTGAAGGGCATGAAGTTTCCAGGCTAAGCCGACCTGAGTGTTTCAAACTGCTTAGCGGTGAGGCCGGCACCGTCTGTCATTTATTAGTGTGGCGCGCCGGTCGCCAATACTCAGTGGCCGTTACCCGCAGTCAGCCTGCTCATATCGCTAAGGATCAAGCCGACAACAGCGCTGCTTCATCATCTTCTACTACTTCAGGACAAGAGAAGAATCTGGATCGATATCTGATTACCATTGATGGTCATACAAATAATACCGATGCCATTTACGAGAAGGTTTTGATTGCACTGAAGCTGCTCCCTGCCCCGTTGAAACAAGCTCTATTGTCGTCAGGAATAAGCATGGTGATAACGGCCTCACGTCAGAAATTTGATGATGGACCAGAGGGTAAGTGTTGTTTTGAGCCGCGTTTCAAGCGTGTCGTCATCGTAGAAAATGGAGCGTCGACACCATTAGGCCTCAAGCGGATGCCGATCACGGTTTTGCATGAAATAGGGCATGCCTACGACTTCATGCGGGGCTATATTTCAAAACGTCCTGACTTTCTCAGCAACTATCAGGAAGATTCTCAGGGCGTCACCGGTGAGCTGACTACGCGTCTTTCCTATTTCCTGCAAGCAGGTCATCGAGGTCCATCGGAATGTTTCGCCTCGCTGTTTGCGCGCAAGTATTTTGCCGGTCCGGACCGGCGTTTAGAGGACCTGGAAGGCGCCTTTCCGCGATCGTTTAAGCTTGTGCAAAGCTTGCGGCCTTAGGCTTTCGGTCAGGAATCATTTTCTATTTGCCGTTCAAATTCTTGTCCAGAATCTTTTCCAGCTCTTCAACACGTTTTTGATCCTGACCACCGGTCAAAATCGAGAAATAAGTAATTAGCGAGGGGGCTTCGGCGTTGTAAACGGCAGGATCGGCAAGCGACAGCTTGAGCAGTCTTTGATAGATGCGTTCGGTCGATGATGAATCGAGTTTTTGCACTTTCGCCGGCGCAGAAGCCTTTGTGGAGGCGGCAGATTTAGCCACCGGCATGAATTTCATTTCGGCAATTGGCGAGGCGCCCTGGGGCAAATATCTGCTCTGCACGTCGCCGGGCAGATCGATGGGAGCAAGAGCCTGCAGTGTGTCCGGTCTGCCGCACACGAAGCTGATCACGCGACCGGCTGGTTCTCCATCGCTGGACATCAGGTTTTGAGCATTGTGAGCGATGCGCACGTTTTTAGAATCGGCAAAACTTGTTGAGCGATCGTGCTTGCCGTCAAATGCTTGCCCGGGTCCGCACATTGCCAGAGCAGTAAGAATGGCAATCGACAGAGCCGAGACGAAGGAGAGGCGTGAAGTGAAAGGCCACATGAAAGCATTTTGCGTGCTTGATGGCAGCGAATCCGGACGCATATCCAAGTTGTTTTTCGACTGCCGGCCGGCGGCTAGAAAGTCGTCCAGGCTGATTGGTCCTTCAAAATAAATAGGGTCTTTGGCCGCATACTCTTTGGGAATGCTTCCGGAAATGGCTCCGGGGATGACTCCGGGTTCTGAGTCTGCGAACATGGGGCGGGGGGCTGAGCCGGAAGACCGGCAGCAATCGAATCTCATGGATTTCCTCCTTGAGCTTCCTTCGGGGGAAAGACAGGAAAGCACCGCTTTTCAGCGTGATTGGAGCATTTGGGGCGGCGAGACTAACTGGTAAGTGCCTTAAGATTATTAGGCAAGCGTGGCAACAATGTGTCAAACAGATTAAGGTGGCTATTTTTTTTGCCGACCGGTCTTTTCGTTTTTCAAAATCGTTGCCAGTCGTTTTACTCCTTCCTTTATCTGGCGCGCATTTAAGTTGCCAAAGCCAAGGATGTATTCATTTTTCTGCGCCTTGCCGGCATAAAATGCCGTGGTGTCTATGAGAGCGACTCCAGCTTCTCGCGCTCGGTCGACAAATTCTGAAGTGGACATTTTCGTCTCGAAGCGAGCCAATACGAACACTCCCGACTCTGCACCGGAGACAGAAACCCGATCGGAAAGCTTTGCCTGAAGCTCATCCAGCAACACCTGGCGCCTTTGGTCGTACAGATTTCTGAGCCTCTTAATATGCCGGTCCAGGTGCCCTTCGTTTATAAATTGGGCGATTGCATTCTGCAAATGCGGTGGCAAAGGAGCGCCGGCCAGGGCTCTTGCTTGCCGGTAAGGTGCCACCAAATTTGGTGGCACTACAAGATAAGCCAGTCCGAGCGCGGGAAACATCAATTGATTGAGGGTGCCTGCATAAATAACTGATTGGTTTTTATCGAGACTCATCAGCGCCGGAATTGGTTTTCCGATCTTTTGATATTCGCTGTCATAGTCATCTTCAAGAATGATCGTCTGCTGCTTGTTTGCCCAGGCCAGCAGCTCCAGCCTGCGCTTAAGGGACATTGTCCGCCCGGTGGGAAACTGATGGGATGGGGTTATATAAACGAGCTTTGGTGTGGTTTTTCCCTTGAGAAAACCGTCCAGGTTCAAGCCCTCGTCATCAACGGGAGCGGCATGCAGTTTGGCGCCCAGAGCGGTGAAAGCGAGGCGCGCCTGATAATATCCAGGCTCTTCCACAACAGCAAGTGCGCCCTCATCGAGATGCAGGCGGGCGACCAGATCGATGGCCTGGCTCAGCCCGCTCACGATAATTACTTGTTGGTAATTGCATTGGACGCCACGAAAGCGCCGGACCAGCTCGGCAATGGCCTGGCGTAGCGCCGCTTCACCGCTGGCGTCCAAAGGCGCGTCGCTGAGGTCGCTTTCAGAAAGGCGAGCATGCCGGCCCAGAATGCGTGCCCATTCAGTCTGGGGGAACTGATCGAGAGCAGGGCGCCAGAAATGAAATGCGATTTCAGGCTCGACTGGGCTTGTCTGAAGATCGCTGTCCTTAGATTGCTGTTTGAGAAACTTGCCGTAGCTCGAAAGGGCATGCGGTTTTGCCGCATTTTGCCTGGGTCGATTGAGAGAACCATTGTTCTCTTTTACTTGCGACGAAACATAAGTTCCCGAGCCGTGTTTTAACTCGATATAGCCTTCCTGCTGCAATTGTTCCAGGCAAACCGCAACAGTCGGACGGGAGACTTTCAGTTGTTGAGAAAGCTCTCTTGATGAGGGAATTCTTTCGCCTGCCGAGAGCTCGCCCTCCAGTATGAGCTGTTTCAAACTCTGATACAGCTGCTCGCTCAAATCGACTTTGGATCGGCGATTGAGTTTGAGTTTTAGCGCCATTTGCGCTCCTCTTATTTCCACTGGGCCGGCGTTTCTTTCATTAGAGAGAAAGGTTTTCTCTGTCTGGCTCGGTTGTTGAGTGTTTAGAAACTGAGCCGAAAGGTCAGTATTATATAAGGCGCCAGTGCGGAATCTCTCTTTCAGTGCAAATCAAACTCAAGCTTTCCCACCAACTTTTGCTGCTGGTCGTCATTCCGGTAGTTTTCGAGCTGGCCATCGGCATTATGCTTTATTCCAGCTTGCGGGCCTCTGGAGAGGAAATAAAGCAGGAAGCGCATTCGCGCCTTTTGCTCAAAAAAGTCAATGAGGTGAGAACCGAGTTTCTCTGGGCGTATGAGGCAGGCAATGAATACGTGTACACGCAGGGACAATCCCAGGAAGTACTGAAGATTTACTTTCTGCACGCCAGGGCAGCGGCCAAGCTGATTGACGAGCTGAGAGATTTTTGCGCGGGCGACAAGGACGCAGAAGAAAAGATCGCAAAAGTGCAATGGTATACACAACGGACCAAGCAGTTTACCGATGGTTTTCTTGATGCGTTCGCGCGCGGAGATACGCTTGTTTTCTTAAAATACGGCAACGGTGTAAAACAGCTGTCTGTCAGAGCCGCCGATATTTTAAATGGGATGATTCAAGATCAACTGAAGATTCTAGATGCGTATGCTGAGAAGAAGAGCAAAGAAAGAGACGAACAAAGCAAGTTGGTTTTGCTCATAGTGTTTGCTACCGGTGCTGTTATTTGCGGCTTTGCCGGAGCGCTCAGTTTGCGGATTTCCAGACGATTTGCGGTTCTGATCGACAATGCCAAAAGATTGGCGGCCGGGCAAGAACTGAACCCGCCGCTCAAGGGCGAAAGCGAATTGGAAATTCTCGATCAAGAATTTCGGCGCATGTCGCAAGAACTCGAAAATACGTTGCGCAAACAGCGCGTCATCGTCGACTACGCAGCCGATGTAATCTGTTCGCTTACCCCCGCTCTGGCATTTTCAGAAATGAGCACGGCCGCCCTGGCCGTTTGGGGATACACACCTGATGAGCTGGTAGGCAAACGCATTGCTTCAATTGTTCATGCAGATGATGTGGAAAGAACCAGTAAAACATTTGAAGCAGCGCAGCATGATCCAATCGATTCATTTGAGAATCGGGTGGTTCGAAAAGACGGCAGCGCGGTCGATACGCGTTGGTCTGTTCGCTATGTCGAACAGGAGAAGTCTCTGGTATGTGTTGCCCACGATATCTCCCAAAGAAAAGAGCTGGAGCGCATGAAGCAGGAATTCGTGGCGATCGTCAGCCATGACCTGCGTTCTCCACTTACCTCTATAAACATGCGTCTGGGCACGCTGGCAGGCGGCATGCACGGCGAGCTTCCCCCCGACGCACTGAGGATAATTTCCACAATCGAAGGCAGTGTCGTCCGTTTAATAGGCCTGATCAATGACCTTCTGGATGTGGAAAAGCTGGAATCAGGCGCCTGGGATATGCGCTACGAAGACAAATCGTTTTTGGAAACAATCGAAATTGCCTCCGAATCACTTCTGGCGCTCAGCGAGAAAAAGCATGTCGAGATCGTCCTGCCGGCAAACGATGTGAAAGTGAAAGCCGATCACGAGCGCATGACGCAGGTGGTTTCCAACATCATGTCCAATGCCATCAAATTTTCACCGGAAGAAAGCAAAGTTATTATTACTCAAGAAGCTAAAGACGGTTTTCTGGAAGTGCGAGTTTCGGACAACGGCCCGGGAATTCTAGAAGAGGAAAGAGCGCTCGTATTCGATCGTTTCCGGCAGTCCAAGCGCGACAGCGGTAAGAAGACCGGCAGTGGATTGGGGCTGGCCATCTGTGCCGCCATCATCAAAGAGCATGGCGGCACGATTGGTGTCGACAGCAATAACGGCAAAGGCAGCACTTTCTGGTTTCGAATTCCCCTGGAAAAAACTGCCCGAAGCGAAACTTCAGTTGCCTAAACGGTGCACTGGGGAAGACCGGCGCGAGTTCCACTGGCCGGTGCGCCAGGGCTTCTGTTAAGTCGTACTTTCTATTTCTTGGAGGAAGAAAGCACCAGCGCTTCGATATCCTTTTTGTTTGGCAGTGATGGTTCCGCTCCCATTTTTGTAGTGGCAAGAGCACCGGCTGCGCAGCCGAACTTGACTGCATTGGCAAGCGTTTCTCCAGCGGCATAAGCAGCTGCCAGTGCGCCGCAGAAAGCATCTCCTGCTGCTGTAGTATCGATAGCTGCTACCGTAAAACTGGAGACCATAAGCGGTGCTTTGCCGTCTTCAACAAGCAAGGCGCCCAGCTCACCCAGTGTGATGATGATGTTTTTCGGACCCAGCTTCTTCAGTGCTTCTGCCGCAACCAGCGCGCTCTTTTCGTCTACTACTTTGACGCCGGTCATCAATTCCGCCTCAGTCTGATTGGGAATGATTACATCAACGTTCTCCATTAGCTCCCTGGGAAGTTTTCCATCGACAGGAGCGGGAGCGGGGTTCAAAGCAACGAATGTGCCGTGTTTTCGTGCCAGTTTTGCAGCAAAAGTATCGGCTTCAGTAGGCACTTCCAGCTGCATCAAGAGAATCTTGCTCTCTGCAATTACCGAATCGGCTTTTTCGATATCCTTGTCGCACAAATTGAGATTGGCTCTCTGAGCGATGACGATGCTGTTGTCGCCGTCTGCGTCCACGGTAATCATGGCGATGCCGGTGCCCGCTTCTTCGTCTTGCACCATATGTGATGCATCTACATTGTTTTTCTTCAGCGTCTCAATCAGCATGTCGCCGAACGCATCGGCGCCTACTCTGCCGACCATCGCTACTCTGGCGCCGGCGCGTCCGGCTGCCATCGCCTGATTGTTTCCCTTTCCGCCGGCAAACATGCCAAATCCTGAGCCCCGGATCGTTTCGCCTTTGACCGGCAAGCGCGGCGTACTGACAACGATGTCCTGACTTAAGCTGCCGACAACAACAACCTGATCTGTTTTCATCACGCCCCCCTTAGGCAATGAGATGACCGCGAGCATCTCGCGGACAAGCTAGACCGACTGATGGAAACAGGGTCATGGAAAACCGAAACCGTTTCACCAATCAAAAGACCAATCGGACAATAAGGATAAACCATAAGGGGCCCGATCAGACTGTTTTATTGTTATCTCACCACTGCTGGTAGGGCGGTTGTGGAGGGGGCTGCTGAGGTGGCTGCTCAGGTGGCGGCGGCGGCTGCTGAGGCTGAGGTGTGGGGGGCTGCTGTTGCTGCTGTTGTTGCTGCTGCTGCTGCTGCTGCTGCTGATATTGTTGTTGCTGTTGCTGAAACGGATTCTGTTGTGGCGACGGTGCCGGCGATGGTGGTTGAACCGGTAGCGGCAGCGGCTGTGGCGATGGTTGTTGAAACGGTTGAGCGGGCGGCTGGTGCGGTAGTGGTTGATGCTGGAACGGCTGAGGTTGTTGCTGAAACGGTTGCTGATATGGTTGCTGAAACGGCTGCTGAACGGGCTGCGGAGGAGGGGGTGGTGCTAGCGCTGGTGCGGGTTGTTGTTGTTGTTGTTGTTGTTGTGGAAACTGCGGTTGTGGAAATTGTGGTGCCGGTTGCGGCATTGGTTGCGGAGCCGGAATATTTACGTTGTGGCTCGGCTGCGCGGGCAAGCCCGTGAAACCTTGTGGTGATGGTTGTCCGGGCTGCGGTTGGGGCGGCAATGCCAGCTGCTCTGCGGTCGGCCTTCTGAGCTGCATAGTTTCGCCCATATTCATATTCCGGTTGTCACCCTGACTCAACTGCTGCTCGGTATGCTTGTTACTGACCTGGCTTGCTTCAACCCTCAGATCATTGTGCAAGGCGGCAATAAACATGGCTATCTGGCAGGCTTTCGCTAATCCTTCCATATCGGTAGCGTCTTGTGGTGCCGAGGCGATGCCGAAATGCAAGCACGGTTCATACTGCGCCAGATCTGGCTTGAGCTTCAGGAGGTCCCTGTTGATGCGGTCCGCTAAATGGCAGGCTTGATGACTTTCGATACCGGGCAGAAGCAGACCAAAGGCGCGGTCTCCGAAGTGACCGAACATGTCGACATCGCGCTTGATGTTTGTCACTGCTTCAGTGAGGAGCCGGCAGACCTCAACAGGCATATTGCCCTCCGGGTCCGGGCTTACGGTCACGCAAAAGAGGGCGAGCGCCAGAGAAGTTTTGAATCGGTAGGCTCTGGCAAATTCGCGCTCCAAGAAAAATTGCAGTGCTTCAAAGCTGAGGATGCCTGTTTCCGCCTTATTCAGAAGGAGCCAGATGCCGTTGCTGAGCATCGGATCGAGATTGATCATTTCTTCAGGAACGCCAACCTTGACTGAGTCTGACTGTTTTGGCTGAGTGTGCTCTACCGGTTTCGGTCTGGGCGTTTCCAGGTGCCATTCATTCAAAGACGGGACCGGAAAGGCGATCTCGCGTGTGGGAGCCGGCTTGAAAATCTCCGGCACCTCCGGTTTTATCAGATTGTTAGTCTCTGGAATACTGAGTAAAGTGGCTCCAGGCGCCAGATCAGGCAGGATTATTTGAGGAGGCATTTGCGGCTGCATCGGCGGCTGCATCATCGGGGGCGGCGGATCTGGCGCTTTTAGATTGCGCCCGTCCGGAGCAAGGAGGAGGCCAAGTTTCAGTAGAGTGGCAGCGATGTTGACCCACTGGCTGTGCGACAAATTCATCTTTTCGGCAGTATCTTTGATATTGCGCGTGCCGTAGACATTCGAATAAAATTCAGCTTGCAGTTGCGAATCACGCACATGTGCCGCTTGCAACCTATGTTCAAGCTCTCCTTCCGCCAGTCTCTCCGGTGGTCTGAGCAGGAAAGACAGCTCGTTGATCATATTGTTTTCGAGAAAACTGTTATTCTCGACGAAGGCTTCGCCGCGCACCAGGATTTCCTGGATGCTTTCGTGAACGGTGACTGATTCGGGCTGCCCGCCGGGCTCAAAGCGAATCACTCCATCTTTCCAGATGAAGAGATCCATGATCGCTTCGGTGCCGGTAGAGAGGGGTGAGATGGCGTGCAGAGCCCGTCCCAATCCGAATTGAATGCAAACATTGCAAGCAACCGAACCGATGAAAAGTTTTCCGGTCATCTCGTAATGCTCGGCTGCACGCAGAAGATAGGAGATCGGTTTTTCCGAAAGATTGCCATCGAAAGTCGTGGTTACATCCTCAGGCGGTCCGCTCGGCGGCGGCCCGGTCGGTGGCGCCGGGATGCTCTTCATCATTTTGTCGATAAGCGTTTGCTTTTTCTTTTGCTGCTCGGTCATCGTGCCGACCCGACCCGGTCAAAGGGTAGTAAACGTAATGTATATATGCGCAGTTTCATCCTTTCACAAACTACCCATTTCTTAAAGACTGAAAAGTTCTGGGAAATGGGCTGGTTATGGCATTTTCAATAATTATCGGAAACCAGCTGGAGGTTGTCATTGTGCTCAAGTGGCAAAAGCCGGCGAAGGCGTTTGGCTGTCCTTTTCGTAAACTATAAAAGACAGTAGAAAATGCGGAAAAAAGGAACTATAGTTGCGACCCGTGTCGGGAGGGGCACAAAGAAGTCTGCGCCCCTCCATCGATTTGATACTGGTGACAAGCACTGGCTGCTTATGCTGCTTGCCGCAACTTGAATTTGGCCGCGCTCACCACTCTTGATGAGCCGTCTTTGCCAATCACAAGGACGGAATCGCTGAATTTGACGACGCCTTCGCGGTGAGCAACAGAAACGGTGGTGATGCCGGAAGCGCTGATCAACTCGTACACAAGCGCTTCGTTTTCTTCATCCAGCCCACTTGTAGCTTCATCAAGAATGAGCAGTTTCGGTCTGGCAATTAAGGCCCGCGCGATGGCGATGCGCTGATGCTGCCCGCCGGACATGCCTTCTTCCCAGTTTTGTTCGGCATCCAGGCCGCCTTCTCGCTGGGCCAGATCTCCCAGTCCGAGCACATTGAGCAATGCGAGCAACTCTCGATCGCCTGGTGCTTTCTTGCGCCCCGGATAAAGCAACTGCTCTCTCAGAGTGCCGGGCGGCATATATGGCGCTTGTGGCAGGTACATGACGTCATCGGCGGCCGGTCTTGCCACTGTTCCGCTTCCTGCTTTTCTCTGCCCTGCCAGAGCTTTGAGAATGGTGCTCTTGCCGATGCCGCTCGGTCCGACGATTAAGATGCGCTCGCCGGGATTGACCTGGAAATTGACATTCGAGATGATCGTGGAATTGCCGCAGGGAGTTTTCACAGCCAGATTCTTGACCTCGACTCCTTCTGAAACCTCAGTCTTGATGCCGCCTTCGATGCGCCCCTGATGGTGTTCGTTGAGCACATCTTCAAACGAAACGAGACGTTTTGCTCCGGCCGAGAGTTCGGCAAACAGCATGATCTGGCTGACGAATACTGACAGAGCACCAAGGACGCGACCGAATGAGGTTCCAGCTTGAACAATTCCGCCCATGTCCATGTGTCCGGCGAAGAATAAGGGAGCTGTTATCACCAGTGGCACGACCAGAATCAGGTAGTCGTAGCCGACTTTGAACAGGGTCATATTGCGACTCCAACTGAGAACCTGGTTCCAGTTGGAGAGTGTCAGCCGCAAGCGCTCGTTGACCGTGTCGAGCTCACGAGCGGCGCCCCGATAGCTGGCAATGGGAGTGGCGTTCTTCCCGGCCCAGATGAGCACTTTTCGCAAGTCCGCCTCCAGGGTTTCCTGGGCGAAATGCAGCCCAATCAGCCGCTTTCCGAACTTGTACGAAATGTAGGTGCCGATGGAAGCGTAAACCACCGCCGTTACCACAAGGGTAGGCGACAGAAACCAGAGAATCGTGATGAAGGAAACCAATGCCATGAAGCTGTCTACAAGGGCCAGCACGAAGGTCATCAGTTTGTCGCAGACAGTGTTGGCGTCTTGCTGTATGCGTTGTTCGGGATTGGTGACGCGTGGATCGTTGTTGATATCGAGGAAGCGATCATTGTCGAAATACTTCTTCAGAAGCGACCGCGACAGATAGTCTCGCCAATTGATGTGCAGCTTGCCCTTGATCCAGCCGAGCATGCCGACTATAGGCGTCCCCATCATGAATGTGAGAGCATAGCCGATCAGGTTTTGCCAAAACTGGGCTTGATCCTTCTCTTGAAGCGATGACAGAACGGCACGTTCTCCATAGCTGATGCGAATATTGAGCACGTTGATGACGACCAGTGTCGCAATCACCAGTGCCAGCCATTTCCAGGCGACCGCCTTGCGTTCGCCCAGCCAGAAAGAACCCAGAGTACGTAGGGTCCTGCCTAGGGTTTTTAAATGCATGGCTGCATATCCTTTCCCCAGGTCCGCAGCTCCAACAGCCGCCGCGGGATGACCGAGTCACAATCGAAGAGAGACAAGCACTCTTCGCGCATGCGTAGTCCGGTGTTCGGTAGATGAACACGCAAATTTGAGCAGCCGGATCGGTCTACCACCATGAGTAAGGTGGAGAAAACCGGAAAGCTGGCTGCTCTGATTGGTTTTTCTGTTTGGGATCTTGATGCGGAAAAAGAAGAAGTCGGCTTTAATTGTTAGCAGGCAGAGGCGCTTGAACC
>CAZHEZ010000106.1:0-26056 GCA_964531315.1 uncultured Candidatus Obscuribacterales bacterium
TGGGGGAGATATTTACTATCTTTTATCGTACCCTCAATATAAAAAATGAATCCTGAGAGACTGTGCGCTTTTAAATATGCGCACAGTCTCCAGGATTCAAGAATTACCGCTCGGCGCCAGCGTTTAGCTCTTTGCCGGTGCGTCGACTTTCGTCGCGTCACCTTCGCTCTTCACAGGCGCAGCGTCCGGCGTTGCAGCCGCATCGGTCTTCGCAGCATCCGTCTTGGCGGGCTTCTTCTGCACCGGCATCTTCTTGGGCGGCTTGCCCAGGAAGAAATCCGGCAGAGGCGTCGCCTTGGGATCGACGTTGTACTTGCTCAGGTCCTTCGTGCCCGTGCCCTTGAGCACAGTCGAGTCGATGAAGAAATTGCCCGTGCAATCCTTGGACGGCTGCGTAAAGATCCAGTACGCGGCATCGGCAACGATCTCCGGCGTGCGGGCTG
This sequence comes from uncultured Candidatus Obscuribacterales bacterium, assembly GCA_964531315.1. Taxonomy (GTDB): domain Bacteria; phylum Cyanobacteriota; class Vampirovibrionia; order Obscuribacterales; family Obscuribacteraceae; genus QKMZ01. Next base: position 444 of record CAZHEZ010000106.1, read on the forward strand.
CCACAAAGGACTCCTTCACGTCGCCGGTGAGAATGTTGCGAATCGCCGACGTATCGATGGCGGTCTCCGGCCAAAGCGAGTTGACGGCGATGGCGTGCGCGCGGAACTCACGAGCCATGCCCAGCGTGCACATGCTCATGCCGTACTTGGACAGCGTGTAAGCCAGGTGCGGCGCAAACCAGTCGGCGTCCAGATTGAGCGGCGGCGACAGGCTGAGGATGTGAGCGTTGGTGCTCTTCTTCAGATGCGGCAGCGCATGCTTGACCGTCATAAAGACGGCGCGGGCATTCACTGACTGCATGAGGTCGAAGCGCTTCATGTCGGTGTTTTCGGTATCGGTGAGCTGAATGGCACCGGCGTTGTTGACGACGATGTCGATGCCCCCGAACGTTTCCACTGTCTTGGCGATAGCGCTCTTGATCTGCTCTTCGTCACGCACATCGCAAGCGATAGCAATCGCTTCTCCGCCGGCTGCCTTGATGGCATCCACAGCAGTGTGAATGGTGCCGGGAAGCTTTTCGTGCGCAGTGACAGTCTTGGCGGCGACAGCGATTTTCGCTCCGTCCTTTGCAGCCTTCAGCGCAATGGCCAAGCCGATTCCCCGAGACGCCCCAGTGATGAACAGAACCTTGTTTTTGAGGTCCATGTGTTGCTCCATTTTTTTGTTTTGGAAGTTCAATATGCAAAACCACCTTACGTCCGAACTCCACATTGAGTGAGAGCACGCGCGAAAAGAGTTAGGAGTATTGAACTTCAGGTGTTTATTGGGATGTTGTCGGAAAGAAATTAGAAAGAAAAGAAGGCGTTTATCCTCACCGAATTGAGCCTCTACAAACAATTCTTGAATACCTGACAAAACGCCCATAGGTTTAGAAGTCGCACACAATCAGCCTTCTGACATCTTCGTTTCAGTCCTGAACTGATAGACAATCACGCAAGTGTGCGAACAATTTCGTAAAAACGGCAATCCACAACTTGCCAAGAGGCCGAATGGTACGCGATTAACGCAGCTAGTTCAGACTTACCACAGGCCCATCAATTAAGTTTTCAAGCGGATCAAAAACACGCGAAAACGCCCATATTTACAGCATTTAAGCCAACAGATGGCGGAGGATATGCGAACAGCATTTCTGGTTGAAAAGCGGAAAAGGCAATCACAGACTGCGGTTCCGCTCGTATGTAAATGTCTTTGAACCAGTTAAAGATCACACTTGTTAATAAGCTCATAAACGCGCGTTTTTGTTAGTTTTAAACGCTCCTACTTTTTCTTTTCCTTGCGCAAGACCTCTCCGGCTGACCCCTAAAACGCAATTTCTGTGTTCTCCTTGACGAGCTCATTGCTTGCCAAGAAAACACGCAGCCAATTGGGGAATGACAGAGAGTTTGCAGAAAGAACATTAGGAGTTAACCCTCAATCTAAATCCAACCATGCTGAGAAATCAGCAAGGAAACTTGTTATGAACAAATTGCAGCGTCAATTTGGGCCGCGATTCGTCGAACTGGTCAAGGTTTCACCTAGACTGGTCGCCGATATCAAACGGCTCCGGCGCCGCGGAGTTCGCATCAAAACCCTCCGTGGCTCTATCGATGCATGGTGCATCAAAGATGACAATCTCGTCGCTCTGGGCACCAGAAATCCGGCGCAAGTGGGCGTGATGGCACTGGCACATGAAGCCAACCACATGCTGCGCGAGCGCATCAGTATGAATGCCGTCGACCATGTAACCGAGGTCCACTGGGTCCGCGAGTTCATGGAAGAGGAAACCGAATGCTTCTTCCGGGAAGCTGAGACCGCCGAAGATTTCGTGAAAGCAGGAATCAAGCTCACGAAGTATGCCAAGTCATGGCTGCGCACAAAACGCAGAGGTGGCAAGGCAGCGGTGCGCAAGCGAGTCTCTCGCACGCGCGTCGTCGGAACCCGGCTCACCTACCCAGAATACATCCGGGCTATGTATCGCGAGAATCGAACCGCAGCCTGACGACCCGGGTGCGAACTTCTAAATTGGGAGCTGCACTGCGGCTCTCATTAAGCAGTTTGTTCGCCGAGCACCGCCATAGAGAGCTCCAACGCTCACCAGGCGGCGGTTCACTCTGTCGCGATACACACAGCGCTTTCTTGCAGCCCCTTTAGTACGCGAGCGGAAAGACCGCTCAAAAAGAGGAAAAGCACTGTGGCACGTGAAAATTGCACACACCCCAAGGGCATCGAATACGTCAAGTATGTCGGTGGTTATGAGCTTTCTGACGGCGGCTTCCATGCCACCTTCAGTTGCCGTTGCCCCGTCTGCTTCACGGAAATTCCCTTGACATGCTCGGGGTCGAAAGAATACGTGGAAAATTTCCACGCCGAGATTAAGGCCAAAAAGCTGCTGGATTACTAAATCCTGCTGCTTAGTTCGTGCGCGCGCCTCGCTGGTGAAGTGTGCTTGCCCCCGGCAGGCACATCGCAAAAGTGAGGCGCGCGGGCGGCTCCTTGTCTGTCAAAGGTTTCCGCGGTGTGGGTGCAGATATGCATTCACAGACACTGGTGGCTTGCCGGTCTCAACCGGCCGGATCATTTGCGCCGCGCGTCAATTTCAGGCGCGTTTCTGCGGAATTTAGAAATGCATTTCTATAGGAGATTTACATGAACCCTGCCGTCATGTATATCCTCATCGGCGTCCTCATTCTGGGCGCTATCATCATCGCTGCCAATGCGCGCCCTCGTCCTGTCGATCCGCAATACCGGAAAAACAAACTCGCCAATGAGCTTAAATGGCTCAAGGTGGGTGCAGACGAAGTGGAGCGGCGCATCAAGGAAGCGAAAAATTGTGCGTGCCGCTCACAAGCGACACTCTATCTGGACCTGGTCAGAAAGTATCTGCAGCGCGCCGAAGCCGCAGTGAAGGACGTCGACGACACGACAATTCTGGCAATGGAAAATGAGCTCACCGCTCACCAACAACTGCTCGCCAATGCACGTTCGTTTCTCGAGCGTGCCGAAAACGAGAAGTGCGACATTCCGGAAGACGGACGCCTGGGAGGTTGCCGTGGACCGAAATGAGCACAGCAAACGCCCCGAAAGCGAAGATGCAGCCAGACGGTCGAAAAATCGCCAGGCTGTTTGGATGTATTTCATCGCCTTGCTGGCTGCCGTCCTGGCGGTCATCATTCTCGTCTTCTCGCCGCCGGCTTATTCGAAGCCGTCTCGAGCAGCCGAACGGCCGATGGAAAACGAAATTCTGCGCATTGCTCAGACGGCGCACGGCACGACAAATCCGGCTCAGACCGGAGTTCGCGACGTGTCCTTAACTGAGCTTGAGGAAGAATTGGCGTCCAATCGCGGACCCATCATTGTCGAGTTTTATCGCACCGGCTATCCAGATGATCCCAGCATCCCCGACGATTGCGACAATTGTGCCAACCAGCTTCCTGTCTTCGAGCAGGCGGCCCAGCACTATGCAGGCAAGGTGACTTTCCTGCGTTTCAACGTCGACCTGCATCCGCAGTTCATGCAGCTTGGACTGGTGGTCTACCCGACGCACATGTTCGTCATGCACACCAGCACCGATCTCTGGACGCACAGCATTCGCGGTTATCTAAGCGACGCAGATTTCCAGGACGCGATTCTGCAGCTTTACAAAATCCAGCCGTAAGCGGGAGGGCGCGGCGGATTAAAACCACGATTCGTAGCTGATTTTCACCAAAAAAGCCGTTCACAGAAAGACGGCACCTTGGTACCATGAATAGTGGCACTAGTCCAAAGGGGAGTCCCATGGAAAAGCTAGCCAAGCAGTTCGGCAAGAAACTTGTCGAACTGATCGAAGCGTCACCCACATTGTCGCGCGATGTTCGCGCACTTAGACGAGCAGGCGTCAAAATTAGACGTCTGAACGGTGTGTGCCGCGCCTACTCCCGCTCCGAACCCGGTCGTCCGCAAGAGGCGCTGCTCTTTATTGGAGCAGGCTGTTCTCCCATGATGCAGGCGCACTATCTAGCCCACGAGGCATACCATGTCCTCGCGGGCAAGACCCGATTGATATTCGACCCCCGCCGCATCACCAAACGCAGGTTTGTTGGCGCGGCCTTGCGCGAAGAAGCACGCTGTCTCGCCCATGAAGCGCGCGTTTCCAAAGAGTTGCACGATGCCGGATATTCAATCGGCGAAGGCAACTACTCCTACCTGGTCGATTATCTATCCGGTGGCTATCGGGAAATCCGCAGGCGGCTCGAGCAAGAATGCCTCTCCGGCACGCTCACCACCTATCCCGATTACTACGGACAAATGTACGATCGCCGTGTGCAAGAACTCGCCCAGCGCCGACGCGCTCAGCGAAAAGGCGCATAGACTGCGCCGGCACCGCAGCTTTTGTTGCAAACAAATGAAGCCAACTCCGGGCGCCACAAACGCCACGGAGCAAACCAAGGTCATATGCAATGGACACCCATGCCATAAGCATCATTGCCGTTATCGCCATCTTCTACTTGGTCGTCTGGGGCGGATTGTTTCTCGCCCTTCAGAAGACCAAGCATCTGCGCGTTCCGCAGCGGAAGTCGAAATACTCTCCGTTCTCGCGCAAAATGCAATACGCGGTTTCCATGGTTCACCTGACCGCCGACCGCTACCAGTGGGTCAAAATCCAGGTGGACAACAGCTCCTCGACCAAGCGCTACCACGCGACAAAGAAGCTGGAGGAAGCGGACGAGCAGCTCAAGCTCGCCCGCCAGAACCTCGCCGACGACAAACTTCTCGAATCGAATCAGGCTTGTGAGGCAGCTCTCAAACTGATTGACGATGCCGAAAAGGACATCGCCGGGTAACTCAAAACAAGAAGGAGATACGTCCGATGACGTACTTCGTACCGATCGCCGGTGTGGTGTGCGCGCTGATTTTCATCGCGCTGTACACGCCAAGAGAGCGACGTTCCTCGGCTCGGCTTGCACAAGAACTTGCCCCTGGGGAGACATATTACTCTCTCACCACCGATCTCGAAATCGCCCTGGCCGATGCCGTGCGCGAACTCGACCTCTGCCAGCCGCATATCATGCGCGACAACTGGGCCAGTCTCCCTGAGACCGAACAGAGGAAGCGCGTTGGTGCTCGACGCCGATACATCGCAGCTCTGGAAGCCTGGCGCAAAGCGCAGGAATGCCTGTTCTACGACGGCGCCAATGGAAACATCGATCTGCGATTGATCGGCAGCATTCCCTTGGTTCGTCGCGCCGGCATCCGCAAGGCCAAAGAGTCTGAGCAAAAGGCTCGTGAGCTGCAAGAATTCATGCGCTCAGAAGGCTGGATGCAATAACAGCGGGCGGACAATGCTCCAAGAAACATGACTGCAAAACTTTGGGCGGTCGATGGAAACTGCGGTTAACACCCAGCCTCCATCGCCCCCTCTTTTTTCATTCATTATCTACGATATTAGATCGTATAATGTGTACACTTCGTTCAGTGTCAGCGCTGTCGATAACAACTACTCCAATTCCGCTTTGATAAAAACTGCCGCAAAGGGCGCCCTGAAGAGAAAATAAGCTTGCCAAGAATCCACCAATAGTAGCAGTTTGGAATTCTAAGTTTCCCAATTTTCCGCCGCGAGCAACCCGCTTAAGCCTCAGGCAATAGCCCAAATCACCAATAAGACGCATCTCTGCAATGACCAAAATGGCCATCGGATTGCATACCGACTTTCGAAAGGAAACAAAATGCTTCAGCTGATTCACATAATCTCAATCATTCTGTTTGTCATACTGTCCACACTGCTTGGTATGGGCATCGGTCGCATTTTTGCCCGCTTAAAGGGTTGGTCAAACAACGACGTGTCCGGTTGCACTATCGTAAACACACTGATCAGCGGTATGAATTCCATTATGCTCTGGATTCCCGCTTTCAGTTTCGCGAGCGCAATGAGCTACACAGAAAAATGCATCGCTTCAATCAGTGCTTCAGTAATCATGCCCATTTCGGTCTCCATCCTGGTGTTCACCGTTCCCATCACCTATCGCTTCCTGATCGCGTTTTGCACCGGTATCGACCGGCTCTTTGCCAGAAAGACTTCTTGAGATAGAACCTCTTTCCAGCAAATTCTTTGCCCATGAATCGTTCACAACCAATTTCCAGAAAGGAAAGGACTATGAATGCAATCGTCCAGCTTCTCTGCCTGGTCACTCTCACAGGCTTCGGCGCTCTTTTGGGGTTGACAACCAGCAGACTGCTCAGCCGCTACATTCATCAACCGGAAAACGAGGTCAACTTTTACGGAGCATTCAGCGCTCTGATTACAGGGTTTACCTGCTTCATCTTGATGGGACTGAACATGAAGGAATACCACGGCATAGTGAGCCTGATCGGCTCCGGCTTGATCGCACTACTGAGCCTGCTCATTTATCCGGTGTTTCTGATAGGCTCCATCGTCATTCGACGCATCGTCCGCCGCGCCTGCGATTTGGTCGACGGACTATTCACAAGATAAGACCTATCGACTGCCGGTAAAGACAGCGGGTCTCTCAACCATCGAAAGAAATGCCAATGCAAATATTTCTGTGCCTCACGCTCTCCGCGGTTTTCATCATCATCGCCACCATTTTGGGACTGTTCCTGGCCAGAAGCCTCGGTCGCTATCTTCGCGAAGACATCGCGTCCGTGGATGTCGAAGGAAAAATGGGCGCAACAGTGGGCGGCATTATCACCCTCTTCGTCATGTTTCTGACGGGTATCGAACAGCTCGAAGTTAAGACAGTGCTTTTGTTTGGACTGCTGGCGCAGGCAAGCGCGTTTCTGGTGCCAGTCATCGTCATGTGCGCCGCCATCGGCGTCGGCGTCAACAAGCGTGTGTGCGCCTTCGTCGACCGGCTGTTTGAACGCTGAGCCGTCTGCATCACAATCACAACCAGAACGAAAAGGAATTAAACATGTTCTTCGCGATAACCTTGACAGTTATCTTCGTGGCAATCTCTGCGATCTTCGGCATGGCCGTGGGCAGAGAGGGCGCCTCTCTCCACAACATGTCGCGCCGCGACATCCGCCTTTGCGGCAGAACCGGCGCTTGCATCATGGGTTCGCTCACTTATGCCTTCATGCAGTATCAGCTCTCCAACGGCAACTGCGATACCCTTTCGATGATTAAAGCCGGACTAACGCCGCAACCGCTGGTTCTGTTTTGGCCAATACTGATGATCATCATCTTCGCCTTCCAGCATCCGGTCAAAGTCGCCATCCATTATCTTGCCAGGGCTTTTCGCCGCTAAAAGCGGGAGTTCTAGTGAGCAGCCAGCGGTCGGTTTCTTTTCCAATCCCGGGCTGCTCACTTCGATTTCTCCTGCCAGTTCAAACTCCCTGCTACTGCCACTTTTATTCCTTTTCGGATTTTTACTATATTCATTCGTATTGCCAGCGCCAAGAAAGTCGCTCGCATAGCGAGCGGCTCTCCTCTGTTTTTGAACGGAAAATATATTGGATGGCTGTTCCGATCAGCCCTCGAAGGATGCGCTCAATATCTCCGTTTTTGCCGTGCCATAGGCTTCGTGGAAGAGCGTCGCCGCTCGCTCGAATTCACCCAGTTCAAAACACGCCTGAGCGAGCATTGCTGTCACTTCGTAGTCGCCGTCTGCAACAGCCAGTTCGAGCCAGTTTTTCGCAAGCACGAACTGGCGGCGGCGCAAATACGTCTCGCCCAACATGCGATGCAGGCTGTATCCATAAGGCGTGATCATCTCCACCCGCGTGCGGCTCACCTGTTCGACGGCTGAGTCAAGAATTCTCACCGAGCTGTCGTACAGATTGATGATGCGCTGCAAGTCAGCTGCCGTAGCGTGATCGCCCCATTCCTGCGCCTTGCGCAGCATCCTCAGCACGGTCCGTTTGTGCCCTGGCGTCATTCCCCAGAGACGGGCCAACTTAATGAAGTAATCGGACTTCTCGACGTCGTTGCCAAAGCTAGATTCGACAAGATCGATGATGAAACTCGACAGTAGTGTCCTGCTCAGACGATAGACGTGCTTCTCCCACTCGAAGACGAAGTACTCGATCACGCTGGTCAGGAGTTCGAGCAGCTCTCTGTCGTTCGCGCAGTAATGTTGCGCGATCATCAGCGCCTGGCTAGTGGCATCACGAGCTTGTTGCTTGCCTTCCACATACAAGGTCGGCTCCAGCACCTTTTCCAGAAGCGAACTCTTGCCGTCGCCCTTCCGAACGACGCCGAGTGGCTTGACGAAATAGACCGTTTTATGCGGGTTTTCGTCGAGCACCTCAACCAGCCACGTGTCGCCTGGGCGCACGACCGGCATCTTTTCGTCGACTAATGCTCGGGGGTCAAGTTGACGGTGGAGAAAAACCCGCCGGCCGTTGATGCGTTGAATGGTCTGCAAGCCGGGATTGGCATTCATGAAAGTCGCAGTTACACGATCCCCGATTTTGACGTTGGAAAGCATTTCCTCACTCCGCCTCTACTTGGTTTTTGATGACTTGGGACCGAAGAGATCTGGTTGCCCCTCCAGCCCCACGATGTCTGCAGGTAACCCTTTAAGATGCAGGCGCAAAGCTCGCCCCCGCATCTCAGCTGCTTCGTGAAAGCTGAGCGCCGCCTTCTCGTAGCGACCGGCACCAAAAAGTGCGCGCCCCAAAAATTCGTGGTAGTTGTCCGAGTGCGGCGCGTTCACCTTTTCAAGAAAAATGACAGCCCGCGAAGGCTCGCCCTGAATGAGAAAGGCCCTGCCAATCATCTCATTGACCTCGTCGATGGCCTGTCTGCCGCACATCTGGAAAAACACTGTACTGAAACCGTTGACGTCGAGGAGTTCCGGTAGCAATGCCAGCGGCAGAAGGTGCATCAGGACGGCGCGTGAAGCCTGCAAATCAAGCAACTCCCGAGCAAGAAAAAAGTCCTGCACCGGCTTCATGTCGTCGAAAATCGGCAATCGTTTGCGAAGTTCCTTAAGGTTTGGAATTCCTTTGCCGACATCGCCGGCAACATCTTCTGCATTGCCGGAATTGGAGGGTGAGTCACTCTTTTTCATCGTCTACTCCGTGATTTAACGTCGATTTGAATCCACTGCTGCCAATACATTCGTCATCAATCAAAAGCATTGATGGGTTGGCTAAAAGCGCACTCAAATAAACGAAGGTTGCGTGGCGTCTTGCGAAAGGGTGCGCTGCGTCTAGAAACGAGATGCGTTCCAAAAGTTGCGCTTGAATCAATGAGAAGGATTTGAGGGAAGCTTGCGACGCGAAAAGAAAAGCGATGGGTAATATGCATTTCAAATTAGGTTTTTGCGCAGTCAATAGCAACGAAAAATTGAACTGAGATGTAGGTTTTTATCTGGAAACTCCTGATTATTGAAAAACCTTAGTTCGCGCAGCTTAGATCAGGTTTTGATGAGCATTTTCATTAACAGCGAAACGTCATACCGATGTCATATCGATGTGATAATCTGGTTGGCAAAATCATGCTCAAGATCGGGATTCGACAAGGTTCACTTGTTGAATGGACTGATGCGACTGCGCACCAATAGTGGTGGCGCAGTCATTTCTGCTGAATCCAAACCCGACCACTGCGATGAATTGCGTGTTCGCGTAGACCTGCTAACCTGCAGACCAGCCTGTTCAGTAAATGGATTTGTCAAGTCAGTTCTAGTTTTTAGCTTTCTTCATGCCGTTATAATAGTGAACTCAGTCAGTTTCCCGTACTAAAGACAATCAGTCGGACTTGTGTCCTCCAATAGAACAACCGGAAAAGCACTGAAGACTTCGATGTCATTTGTTTTTCTCGCCCTGACGATCATTCCAATTCCAGCGTGGTCCAGCGGTTCCACTCCTCCGTCAAATAGCGATCAACTACAAATTCAATTCGTCGCCAGCGAGCCGTGCGCTCTGGTGATGTTCCTAAACGTACTCGCCGAACGCCATCACACCTCAACCTGGGTGAAAGAGTGGTACGACAAGAAATGCAAAACGACACCCGATTTGATGAAAAATTCGGCGGCTGACAAAAAGCAGATAGCCGCATACAAGAAGCTGATCGACATGGAGGACAAGAACTTCAACTATGTCGATGAGACTGGAAGAAACCGCAGTATCGATGAAGCGATTATGTGCCAGGCGGCACGCAGCAACTATATTCCAGAACTGCTGGCTAAACTGAAGGATATTTTGTCGGCCGAACAGATAAGCTCGCTGCAAGATGTTCTCTATTACTTTGAACCGATCTATCAGGATATAGTCTGGAAGCCGCGTTCTGCAGTGTTTCAAAAACAAGTCGAAGAGTTTCGCAAGCAAACCATAGATACGAAAATGTGCCAGCGACTTACTGAGGTGAAGCATTTTTTGAATTCGCCATGGTCGAGTGACACACCGTTTCTCATCGCTCTGGCACCGCTCCCATTCAACGGCAAAGGCACACACGGTCAAAGCATAGGTATTGTGCAGACGGTAGAACTTCGACCCAGCGATAAGTTTCAGAAGTCCGCCGACGTTGTATTTCATGAAGCCTGCCATGCGCTCTGGTTTGCCAAAAGAGATCAAGAAGACATGGTCAAACTTTTTGCTATTCCCGGCAGAGGCGCTTTGCCGCTAACCGAGCTGTATGAGGGCATGGCCACCGCACTTGGGCAAGGCTGGTATCCGAAACAAGCCTTTGGTCGAACGGAGCCAAGCTGGTACGCAGATGCCATTATCAACCGTTATTCACACGTTGTGTTTCCCCTCTATGAAGACTATTTGAAACGCAACAGAGTCATGGATGCGCAGTTTGCAAAAGAGGCTACAGCAGTGTATTACCGCATGTACCCTGAGGCGGACAAACAGATCAATTTAACTTCCAGCTACTTAATCCTTGCCGACGAAATGAAGGAGTTTCCCGAGTTTAGAGCCTCCGTATACAAAGCGATGCCCCGCTTGCGCGAATGCACAATCAACACTCCGCCAGACGCCAAAGAAAGTGTCGAGTCATTTGCAAAGTCGCACGCAGAGCGCGCCGCAATACTGACTGCTCCTTCGAAGTTGGAACAATTGAGAACACTCGGGCTTGGTCAACCCGAAATTGATAAACTGAAAAACATACCTAACGGTTGGACCACTATCACCTTCGGCGGCAAAAAGGTCTTATTTTGTCTTGCGGAAACTTCTGAAGAGCAAAAGAAAATTTTTGCAGAGGTTTTGAAGCTCAGCAAATGGCCTGGACTTTGATAGTTCCCGATCTGGCACCAGGAAAGAAGGCGCGGGATCTATCGCACAGATATTCAACCCGCGCACCAAAACACTCTTGAAGACCGGGTCTCGCGCACCCGCGCCAGCTTGTTCACATCAAAATGTCATGAACCGCAAGATAGTGACTGCGATTCAGCAAAAGTAAGTTGTCGTTTTTTCAAGAGGAAGGTCGCCAAGATGCAGATTTCATCAAATGTTCATGATTTCAAGACGAAAACACTTATCTCTATAAGCTAGAAGAATTCTGTTTTCTATTTTCTTCTTTCCAAGAGCACGCGACAGCTTTTTTCGTTCTAATTCCCTGAGCAACACCACCTGCGTCATTTCTTCGAACTGTTCAAGGTTTGAGTTGAGAAATAACAGCGTGGTTTCTTTGTGAATCAGAACGTTCAGCATCGGGCGTAAAGCTCGTCGCTGCTAATTCCTACCAACATGTGCCGTGCGAATTCGATGGGTCATCGACTTCGCAAAACCTAAAGTAAAGAGGTGGCAATATGACCAAGCGAAACGTCACAAAAGCGGAAGTCACTCCGCTTTATCAGAGTCTGCCTGAAAAGTATCGGCTGGCTCGCGAGAGATTCGGTCGCCCGCTCACGCTGGCCGAGAAGATTCTCTCGTCACATCTCGACCGCTGGAATGAGGGTGAAACTCACCCCATCCGCGGCAAATCGCAGGTTTTCCTCCGTCCCGACCGGGTCGCTCTCCAGGACGCAACCGCCCAGATGGCGCTGTTGCAGTTCATGCAGGCGGACCTCGACAAGGTCTATGTGCCGACCACCGTGCACTGCGACCACCTCATCCAGGCCCGAGTCGGTGCCAAGCTCGACTTGCTCAATGCGCTTGACACCAACTCGGAAGTCTACGAGTTTCTCAAGTCAGCCAGTACCAAATACGGTATCGGTTTCTGGAAGCCCGGCTCGGGCATCATCCACCAGGTAGTGCTGGAAAACTATGCTCATCCCGGCTGCCTGATGATCGGCACTGATTCGCACACACCCAATGCGGGTGGTCTGAACATGCTGGCCATCGGAGTGGGCGGTGCTGATGCTACCTTCACGATGGCTGGCGAACCCTGGGGTTTGCGCTGGCCAAAGCTGATCGGCGTCAAGCTGACCGGCTCACTGAATGGCTGGGCCGCACCCAAGGACATCATCCTCAAGCTGGCCGGCATCCTCACGGTTGACGGCGGCACAGGTTCCATCATCGAGTATTTCGGACCAGGAACGCAGTCGATTAGCGCCACGGGCAAAGCGACCATTACCAATATGGGCGCCGAGCTTGGTGCGACGACTTCGGTTTTCCCGCTCGACGACCAGATTCTCGACTACCTGCGTCTGACCGGACGCGGCGAAATCGCAGACCTGGCCAATGCGTCCAAGCAGTATCTGACTGCCGATGCGGAAGTGGAAGCGGAACCGGCCAAGTATTTCGACCAAGTCATCGAGATCGATCTCGATATGCTGGAGCCGCATATCGTCGGTCCCCACACGCCGGATCTGGCGCGACCGCTCTCAGCGTTCAAAGCTGAAGTGGCCGCCAAGGGCTACCCTGCCAATCTGCGCTATGCGCTGATCGGCAGCTGCACGAATTCCAGCTACGAGGACATGAGCCGGGCTGCTGCAGTCGCGAAACAGGCAGCGCAACACGGTATCAAAGCGCCGATCGGCTTCATGGTCACACCCGGCTCCGAGCAGGTGCACCAGACCATCAACCGCGATGGGCAGATGGCCGACCTCCAGTCGGTGGGCGGCAATGTGCTCGCCAATGCCTGCGGTCCCTGCATCGGGCAGTGGAAGCGAGACGACATCAAGGAAGGCGATCGCAACTCGATCATCACCTCCTTCAACCGCAACTTCCCTCGCCGCAACGACGGCAATGCCGAAACGCTGTCCTTCATCGCCAGCCCTGAAATCGTCACGGCCTTTGCACTGGCTGGTACGCTCGACTTCAACCCGCTTGAAGACGAGCTGACAGCCGCCGACGGCAGCAAGTTCAAACTGGCGGCTCCGCCTCAGTGTGGGCTGCCGGTCAATGGCTTCAGCCAGCTCAGCGACAGCGATCTGGGCTATGTCGATGCCGCCGAAGAGCGCAGAGACGGCGCCGTGCCATCAGTGGCCATCAGCGAAAAGAGCGAGCGCCTGCAGGCGTTGTCGCCCTTCCCTCGCTGGAATGGTGCGGACTTCAGCGCCCTGCCTGTCTTGCTCAAGTCGAAAGGTAAGTGCACGACAGACCACATCTCGCCGGCCGGTCCGTGGCTGAAATACCGCGGTCACCTCGATCGCATCTCGGACAACATGTTCCTCGGCGCCAACAACGCCTTTGCCGAGAAGCCGGGCACGGGCATCAACGTGACCACGGGAGCGGTCGGCAAGCTATCCGATATCGCCCGCGACTACAAGCGCCAGAACATCGGTTGGGTTGTTGTCGGCGACCAGAACTACGGCGAAGGCTCGAGCCGCGAACATGCAGCCATGTCGCCGCGCTTCCTGGGCTGCAAGGTCGTGATTGCCCGCAGCTTTGCGCGCATTCATGAGACCAACTTGAAGCAGCAGGGCGTGCTGCCGCTGACCTTCGCAAACACCGCGGATTACGACCTCGTCAAAGCCGACGATCGCGTCACGGTGCGCGGCTTGTCGCAGCTCAAGGTCGGTCAGCCGATTGAGGTGCTCTTCATCCACGGCGACGGTACTTTCGACAAAGTGAGCGCCAACCACACACTCACCGAAGAGCAGATCGGAATGTTCAAAGCCGGCTCGGCACTGAACTTCGTCGGCGACCGACGCAAGGCGGAAGCGGCGAAATCAGACAAGCCAGCCGAAAACACAGGCGACAAGCCTGTTGCTAACCGCGAGAGGCGCAATCCTGCTTGTAAGTGCAAGCGCTGCGCTTGCGGCGACAAGAAGGGCAAGGGTGGGATGTGCGGCGACAAGTCGGACACAGGCACCACAAATGGTGCGGTCCCTCCGGGTGGCAACGGCAACACCGGCATCACCAACAACGGGAAAATCGGCAGACCCGACGTTGCCGGCGACCGTCCTGATGCCAATCCGAAGCGCAACGAATCTGCGCTGGCTCGCTTCTGGCGCTGGCTGACCAGCTGGTTCTAAGCCGAACATCTGCGCGTCTAGTCTCAATCGTTTTCGAACAGGAGGCGCTGAACTCAAAACAGCGCCTCCTGTTCATTGCAAGTTCAACTTTGGAACGGGCGATGCATGGCATCGCCCCTACAAAGCACCTGGAGAAATCCCATGACAAAAGTTTCGATCATCGGTGCCGGCAACGTCGGCGCCACAGTCGCTCAGTATCTCGCTCTGAAGAATCTGTGCGATGTCGTCATGCTCGACATCAACGAGGGCGCCGCCAAAGGCAAAGCGCTCGACCTCACACAATCGGTCGCCATCTCGGGCGGCAGCGTCAAGATCAAGGGCACGTCCAACTACAAGGACACAGCCAATTCGCAGGTGGTCGTCATCACGGCCGGCAGCCCGCGCAAACCCGGCATGTCTCGTGACGACCTGCTCAAGATCAATGCCAATATAGTCGCCGGTGCGGCTCGCGAGAGCCACCGCTATTCCCCCAACGCCATCTTCGTCGTCGTGTCCAATCCGTTGGACATCATGGCCTATCTGGTTTGGAAAGAGACCGGCGTCAGCGCCAACCGCGTCATCGGCATGGCCGGAGTGCTGGACAGCGCTCGTTTCCAGTCCTTCATCGCTGAAGAGCTCAAGGTTTCGGCGCAAGACGTGCGGGCCATGGTTCTGGGCGGGCACGGAGACTTGATGGTGCCCATGCCGCGCTTCAGCACGGTCAATGGCGTTCCTGTCACGGAGCTGATTGGTGCCAAGCGCATCGAAGCGATGTGCAAGCGCACCGCCAATGGTGGCGCCGAAATCGTCGAACATCTGAAGACCGGCAGTGCCTGGTATGCTCCCGGCGCCGCCACGGCTCAGATGGTCGAGGCGATTCTGACTGGTGGGCGCAAGCTCTTCCCATGCTCGGTGCACACCGGCGAGAAGTATGGACTGCCTGCTGTCTTCACCGGACTGCCGGTGATTCTCGGCAAGCGCGGCGTCGAACGCGTGGTCAAACTCAAGCTCACAGAGGCTGAGATTGGCGCGCTCAAGTCCTCCGCTCAGTCTATCGAAGCCAACGTGAAGCGGCTCAACGAGCTGCAGGCCGAAGCGGCCAAAGCGGCTGTGACTGCCACCGTTGCTGCTGCCGGTACTGGCACCGCAGCCGTGGCTTCCGCGCCGGACAAGGACAGTCCGGCCACTTCCTAACTGCAACATTTGCGAATGCCTGCAGGAAGCTTCTCAGCTTTCTGCAGGCAAGCCACCCTCCTACGCAGGAGATACGAATATGATGGAGCGACTAAAACTGATAATGAGGACGGGCTGGCGATTTGCCGGAGGATACCGGCTCGCCATTTTGGGCTACACCGTCCTTTTCACCATCG
Source organism: uncultured Candidatus Obscuribacterales bacterium (assembly GCA_964531315.1). Taxonomy (GTDB): domain Bacteria; phylum Cyanobacteriota; class Vampirovibrionia; order Obscuribacterales; family Obscuribacteraceae; genus QKMZ01. Next base: position 16,079 of record CAZHEZ010000106.1, read on the forward strand.
CTCAAGCGACGGCTCTAGGAGAGCCATACTTACTTGGACTCATGCTCAACGCCGTGCAAAACGACATCACCCGTGGTGCGGCCGGCAATGCTCAGTTGGTGCATGATGTTATCTTCTATACAAGCATTTTTGTTGGACTGAAAATTATCTTCTGGTCGATACACGGTCCAACCAGGCTGCTCGAGCGATACGTGGCTTTTAGAATCACATACGCCTACAAGGCGCATATGTTCCAAACCGTCACAAACCTGCCATTAAAATGGCAACGCGAACACCACTCGGGCGAAAGTATCGACAAGATCAACAGGGCCTACAACGCTCTGTCTGACTTCTTCCAGGGCACCTTCGACATCACTTACATGATCTGTCGGCTGGTCGGCACGCTGATAATCTTGTATTACTTCATGCCGATGGCGTGCCTGGCAGTTGCCGTCACCTCGATTCTGGCGATGTATATCATCATTCGCTTCGACCGAGTTCTCTCCAAGCAATACGACCAGCTGAACGCAAAGCAAAATTACATCGCCGAAGCGATTCACGACTATGTGACCAATATCGTCACGGTGATCACTTTGCGCCTGCAGGGTCGCACCCTGGATGAAGTGAAGCGGCGTATGCTCATACCCTTGCCTTTGTACAAGTACAACAACGCCCTCAACGAAGCAAAATGGGCTGTCACCGCAGTCATGATTGCCATCATGACTGGCGCAGTGCTGAGCTACTACGCCTATTCCATAGTGGCTGCAGGCGGTGTGATCATGGCCGGCACCCTGTTCACACTATTCGACTATCTCAGGCGCATCGGCGATTCGTTCTATAACTTCGCTTCTCAGTACGGTCGCATCGTCAGAATCGCTGCCGACGTCAACTCGGCCAATTTGATTCTCGAAGACATGGACAACATGCCCGTGCCGCCCAAAGATGCGAAGCTGCCGGATAACTGGCGCCAGATTTCCGTGCATGATCTGAGCTTTTCCTATCAGGACAAGACGGATCGACGAGTCAATCTGGACCACGTCGGAATCGAGCTGGTCAAGGGTAAGGCGGTGGCAATTGTCGGTCAGTCAGGCAGCGGCAAGAGCACGCTCTTGCGCTTGCTTAGAGGACTGGACAACACCGATGATGTGAAGGTTCTGGCCGACGGCGTCGCTCTCAAGCATCGCCTGCATCATCTTGCCGACTGCACCACGCTGATGCCTCAAGATCCGGAGATCTTCGCCGATACGATTCGCTTCAACATCGCCTTTGGCATGGAAGCATCAGACGACGAGATCATGCAAGCTGTCAGAGCTGCCCGCTTTGAGGAAGTTTTGGCGCGGCTGCCCAAGGGTCTCGACACGAATATCGCCGAAAAGGGCATCAACCTGAGCGGCGGTGAAAAGCAGCGATTAGCTCTGGCGCGCGGCTTCTACTTCGCGCGCGGCAGCGACATCCTTCTTCTTGACGAACCGACCAGCAGCGTAGACACCGCCAACGAGAGAGTGATCTACAACAACTTGCTCGGCAAATTCCGCAAGGAACGCTGCGTCGTCTCGACTATTCACAAGCTGCATTTGCTCGAGATGTTCGACGTGATCTATGTGCTGGATAACGGCAAGCTCGTTGAAGTCGGTACCTTCCAGGAGCTGATTGCCGGCAACGGCAAATTGGCTCAACTCTGGAAAAACTATCAGGCCGCGTCCGCCACCGGCGGAGAAAGCGCGTCCTAATTGGTCACCAAAGACCCGGGGCGGACGATTCGATGAAAGGCTTATGCCTGATTCGGGTCGTCCGCCTATGGGCGCCAAACAAACAAGACAAAAGAGCGACTGGATTGCCGCTCTTTTGTTTTTTTTTCGGCCTTTTTTAGGTTTTTTTTGCCTCTTCCTGCCTCTTTTGGCGCTTTTGCTGGGCGCGATTAGGCATGAGCGAGCTAGCACTAAGAATTTCCACAGGTGGGCCACCTGCAGCTGCGCTACGCATCGTTTCCAATATTGGCGGTCTTGTTCCGTAACAGGTCTTTTCAAAAGCGCGCGCTGGATCATGACAAAAACCCGTATAGCTATACTTCCGAACCTCCTCACAGCAATTGGCTAAAACTTGGTTACATAACCCTGCCTTAGCTAGGCTTGAGACATTCTCTTCTTTCCTTTTCGCAAACTACAGCAACACAGAACTCTGATCTCCCCACAAAAGTTCAATCAAAACAACGGCAAAGACGCCGTTGAGTGTTGTACGCCTTGAGTGAAAGAGAGACAACCGCGCCAATTCCACAGTTGGTGCAAATCCGGGCGTCTTATCGCGAGAACTCGACTAACCGATGTTGAGTTCCCAGCTTAGACGCTCTCACGGTCACACGGAAAAGCCTGTAAGCCGGTGACTTTCTCAACAGGCACAAAGGAAAACACATGTTTACCAACAAGACAACGCTTGCCACCTACGTCTCCGGCATCTTCTTCAGCGAAGGCTCGAAGGATGCCGACCGCCTGGTCTCGGAAATCATTCACAACCTGGATCTGGCCGAATCGATGGCCACTCGCGCTAAGGCTTCTGCCTTCAAGTGCCGCTCCAATCGCGCCACCTATGAGCGCTATCTGAAGCTGCCGGAGACCAAGCGCCGTCGTGCTTCCATCGACAAGCAATGCGCGCTGCGCGCCGGCTTCTACTCGACGAAGAGCATCGGAGAAGATGCGATTCGGCGTGTCATCGTTGCCAGCGAAGCGCTCGTCAAATTGCTTCCGGCGATGATGGAAGACTCGAAGTACGACCACCCCAGCTCGGACGACCGCCTCAGCCGCTCCAGCAACTGCGTCCTCGTTTCCCGGTTCTTGACCGGGTTGTCCGAGTACGTCGTGCAACTGCGCTCCGGCTGGAAGATCGACGAGAAGGACATGGCCGACCTCGCTCACGGCGCCAGCGACTTCAGCAGCCTGGCCGGAAAGGCGGCGGAATTGGGCGACAAGTACGCGCATCTCTTCGCCGAGCCGCTCGATATTTTCTTCGTGCGGGGCATAGACGACGCCACGTTCGCCGAGGTGGAGAACCGCCTGAACAGACTGCTTGCTGCATTCGACCGCGGCAACATGCTTTTGCAGGCACATGCCGACGCCAAGTCGCGTTATCTCAATGACGAGCAGTTCAAGGCGCGGATGGCAGAAGCTTCCGGACCGGAAGCTTCCCAGCAAGTCCTCAACGCCTACAACGCCGCCATGCTCGACTACGAGCACGTCAACTGGGCGTTGACGATGATCTCGCACACGCTCTTCGTCACCCACGATGCGGCGGAGAAGGCTCTGCTCGAGGCCAATTCGGCGCTGAGCAGGCTGCATTACAGCTCCGTTCTGCAGGGCAACATGATGCACCTCAGGGTGCAGATGGGCCGAGTGCGTGCACTGCGTCGCTCCGTGCGTGACGCGGTCGACTGCAAGCGCGGCGACATGCGCCCCTATCACGCTCGCCAGGCGGCCTTCGGTGCGATTCCGGCAGTGTTCCAATTGCCGCGGCCGGTGGAACGCTAGGTGCTTCTGTGATAGGTAGCAAGCGTTAGTATCATGCGTAAATAGAGACGAACCGGGTGGGATTTCTCGCCCGGTTCGTCTTTCTATTTTTTTTCAAACCAGCCTCTACTATTTTATATCGCAACAGTAATCCAAAAGGCAAAAGCCGCAGCTCCATCAAATGAGGTTGAGGCTTTTGTCTTTTTCAGCAGTGATTCAAGCTGCCGAAAAACGCAATCATGAAGTTCATAGGCGTTGGTCCAAATACCTGGCAACAAAGATGCACATAGCGATGTACAGAGGAAAAATGAAGGGCGCAGTAGACTCGATGAGAATGTGCAGCGCTTGGATATCAGGGTTGTCTGACGGTGTGCAAACCTGCCAAAGCATCCAAAATGCAGCAACACTGAAGAATGTGTTGTACAGACCGAAGAGGTTTTCAATGAATCTAATACGCCGGCCAAATAGCTTGCCCACTATGAATCCGGCATCAGCAATGATCAGAACACCGACGGCCATGAAGTAGTGGGTGTTTTCGGAATACATCTTAGTTTCCTTTCTTATTGCACAAAGGGTTTGGAAAGCTCTCAACCTCAGGCGCTATCACAGATCGTGGGGCTTCTCTGTGAAGGTGGACTCACCGTCAAGACGAGCAAAAATCAGCCCCACGACCATTCCAACCAGAGCGGCGATGGCACTGAAAAACAAGAGAGTGATGACATAGGGAAAAGCAATAATCGAAGTGACCCTTCTTTAGTTGTCTTTTGGTGGCAGAGGTGTCTCACGGCACGACTATGGCGCCGTAGTTTTAATTGCTGAAATCAGGAGGCAAATAGATTAAGGCAGTGAAAAACCAATCAACAAAAGGGATGAAAATGTCGCTATTAAACTGGCGAAATCGGGCCGGCCAAATCAATCAAAACCCACAAATTTAGGCTTAAAACAGAAGCGGCGAGCAAAACCGAATAAGCGCAGCTCTGATACCATATATGATACCAAAACGAACCGAGCAATCCGAATGGCGGCTCGGATTGCTCGGTTCGTTTTACTGTGCAGACAGCCTATTTCTCCCATTGTTAGAATCGCGTGATCGAATGCATTGGACTGGCAGGCAATGACAAGCAAATCAAACTTGCATTATTGCTACATTTCACAGCAGTACCCGTTCCAAATCGAAATTACGGGAGGCACGTGAGCGCAAAGTAACCGAGCACGTGAATCGAGCGTGATGGCACAGCACGGATTGTAGTGAACGACTTGCGGGTGAATTGTGAGATAGAACGAGGACTCCTTAACATTCGCTAAGCTTGCGCTAGCCTTAATGGCGCGCCGATTCCGGTCACATTTTCAGATTAGAGACTGAGCTAACCACGCACAAGGTTAAGCAGCTTTCATATCCGCGCCAATGGTTTATTGCCGTCCGTCATGGGAGATCCCCCCTCATGATCGAGGTTTTCGCTCACTTATCGCTCGTTTTTCAAGACCGCTAATACATAAGGTGAACGTACATGTTCTCTTGAATTTCAATCTTCCACAACGCAACCACCACCATCATTCCTCCTTCAATCTGTGTTCACTTCTGAGACCCAAGGTCTCGGGTCAGTGCACACATTTGGAAAGAGGGCTGGAATTCTGGTTGTTTAGTGGACTTGAGGGCGTGCTGTTCAACCCAAGCTGTGGAGCACTGTTATGGATATCATCGGCATCAACACGGTCGCGACTGGCAACACCGATACCTCGACTCGCATCTACAACCGCGACGGCTTCAAGAGCGTCAAAGGCACCATCGTCCTCCCCGCCAACGACTGCCTGCTCTTCTCCGTCACCGCCGACCGCGACTACACGTACGCCTGCGAAGGCGACATGGTCGTCGTCGTCGAGGCGAAGGAAATCGGCGTCACGCCGGTCAACTTCGACTGGACGGAAGAGGCCAAGGCTCGCGGCACCGGCACAGCGAAGATCACCGTCACCAACCCGGACGCTCCGGAGGCGGTGTCGATTTTCGAAGTGTCGATGGGCGAGAAGGCGGGCACCGAAGTGCAGTTCGACGAGAGTTCGTCCTTCAATGGTCTGGCCGTCGTCGGTCCCAACACTGATCTGTCCCAGGTGGACCGGTCCGTGAAATACGTGCTGACCTTCGGGTTCCAGGCGTATTACAACGAGGACGAGACGGTCGAGCGCTGGTGGGGCAACCTCAGGACTGGGCGCTCGTTGCGCATCAGCTTCCCGAAGCCGCTGCCGCCGGTCGAGCACACCAAGTTCGTATTCGATCCGTATGGGTTCGACAATGCCTTCCGCTCGCCCGACGGGCGCCTGGAGGAGAGCATCTACGCGCACGAGCTGCCGCACCGCGGCGGGTTGAGTGATCTCGACCTGTTCGGCTTCGGCAACAAGCCCAACTACGGCATGAAGAGCGCCTTCAACAACGACGAAGCGTTCATCGTCCCGCCTGTCGGCGATCACCATGTGCCGAATTTCGGCAGCTGGGGCGCAGACGGTCAGGGCGAAGTCAGGCACACGAAGGTGTCCGTGTTTGACGACTCGGACTTCCTGCGGCTTCTCGACGAGGTGATCGTCGGGCGCCCCAACCTCAGCGAAAGGAGCAGCATGCGCAACGAAGAGCAAGTGATCTTGGTGGGCACCACCAACCTCGCCCAGCATCTGGACCCGGCGGTGTTCGCCCGGCCCGGCATCCCGCTCGTTCTCTTCGGCGATTACAACGAGCGAATCGACGATGCCGACCCTGCCTACCACAGCCCGGACGACGTGCTGATCATCGGCGCCCACCTGGACAGCCTGCCTGGCGGCGCAGAAGATGTCATCGCTCGTGACGGCAACATCGCCGTCGTACGCGCGGGCATCGACGACCTGCTGGCCAGCTACCACGGAGACGGCGGCGTCGGCATCGAGGTGCACGTCCGCGACTTCAGCCAGCTGGCGCGCACCCGGGCCAACGACCTGGAGCGCATCGAGCAGGCGGTGGCGGCGGCCAATGCCCTCGGCATCGACACGAGCCAGGTCGCGTCCAAGCGCGATGCGGCTCTGGCGCAGCTGGAGGTGTTTGCCGATCGCTTCGAGTCAGGCGGCGAGCAGACGGTGACGGAGGGCGAATCCGCCCTCATCATGGAGGTGTTCGGCGAGTTGTGGGGCATCCACGAGGAGCTGAACAAGTGCGTGTCGCACTGGCACCACTACAAGCAGCACGAGGCCAACCACGACTCCTGGGAGAAGCGCCTGGCCGACCGCAAGCGCAACTTCAAGGTGGCGGACGAGGCCCAGGACAACCGCATCGCGACCAGCTATGTCACGTATGCGGCCAGCCCGGAGGAGACCCTGGCGGCGAGCAAGGCGGCTTTCGTCGAGCTCTTCCAGGCGATCCAGAAAGGCGACCTGCGCGCGGCTCACGAGGCCGACACGCGGGCTCGGCAGTTCAGCACGCGCGAGCACATGCTCGACGCGCTGATTCGCCGGGGCAAGCTGGTGGCCGTGGAGGACAACTCCGCGACCGCCTGACGGCATGAGGAGGGCGATTCGCACTTCCTCAGGAAAGGCGGCAGTGGCTTCGGCTGCTGCCGTCTTTTCCATGCGGCTGGAGAATTCCAGACGTGAAGCGGTGCGGAAATCCTTCTGCGCAGCAATCATCAACTGTGGAGAATCTCTATGTTCGATAAACTGGGCATCAACATTGTCGGCGCCACCGACCACACGACCCGCCTCTACAACGAGGGCACGGGCTTTTGCGGCGTCACCGGCAAGATCGCTTTCGGAGCCGCCGACTGCCTGTATCTCGGCTTCACCTGCGAGCGAGCATACAGCGTGGCGGTCGACGGCGATCTGGTCCTCTCGACCGAGACGGCCGACTCCAGGCCGAAGGCGGACGGCGTCTTCGGCTTCGACATCGACTGGTCGGAAGCCGCCAAGGCTCGCGGCTACGGCAAGGGCACGCTCACCATCACCAACCCGGACGCGCCGAGCCTGGTCTCGACCTTCGATCTGGTGCTGGATGCGGTGCAGTCGGTAAACGTCAAGTTCGGCGGTCACGGGAAGAACATGCGCGTGGTGCTGGGTCCGGACTCGGATCTCAGCGTCGTCGAACGCGGTGTGCGCCGGCTGCTCGCGCCTTCCTCCGGGTGCGACAGCTCCGCGGCGCGGGCAGCGCTCAGGACGGGCGATGGGCTCGAACCCTTCACCGGCGACCTGAGCCGTTTGCGGCAGAGCATGCTGACCTAGTCAGCATCCGCAAGGGAGACGGCCAGAGCTTCGGCTCTGCCGTCTCCTGCAAGTAATGGTCTGAAGCGGCTCTGCTTCAGGCTTGAGTGCATAGATATCATCAACTGAACCGAAGAGGTTAGAAATGCACACCACCCTCAAAGCCTTCCTCGAAGGCCAACACGAAGACGAGACCGACAAGCTCGCCCAGCGCGCCCTGAAAGCGCACGGACAGCTCATCGGAGAGCAAGGCTTCATCGCCAATGCCTACGAGCGCGGCGACGGCGAAGCCTACACCGCGGTCTGCCGCGCGCACCTAGAAGCATCGGCGGCCTTCATCCTCGCAAACGAGGTCAAAGGCTATCCGTTCGCCGAAACGGTGCTCGCCCAGATGCCCGAGCTGGCCATCGCCGGCGACGCGGGAACCCCGACGGCAGCCGCCGCTTACCTGGTCGGCAGTGCCGAGACGGCCATCGCCGCATACGCTGATCGCTGCGCCCCCGTGTGCAGGATCATCGGCCACGTCGGGGTGCGCATCCTGCGCGGCGCCCATGCGATCGCAGCGATGCAAGGTCTGGTGCCCGCCAACCAGGCCTGAGTTGCATATGCCGGCAGAAGTTGCGCTCCACCTGTGGTGGCAAGACTTCTGCCGGCAAATGACTGACCATCTGTGGAAGCCGCCACAGATGGTAAGCACGCTCACACATCGCAAACCAAGGCAAATCAGATGTCGAATGGAAAGAAGCAAGGACAACAATTGCAGGAAGAGCTCTTCCGCTGGTATATCTCGCTGATTCGCGAGAATACCTGCGCTGCGGCTCAACCGGCGGTGCAGGGGCTGAATGCCCTCAAGCATCACATTGAAGTCCTGGTCAAAGACGGCTGGACGCTGTCAATGAGCGAACACAGCTCAACGGCCGACCTGGCTGGTGTCGATTTTGTCTGGGAAAACCCCAGGCGCGGATGGTTTCCGCTCGACGCCAAAGCAGTCGGACAAACGTCCTGTCTGCTCATCAACCAAGTGCACGTCGGCAACAACACCGAGGCCGGCGAATACAAGCAACTGCGCTTCGAGGACAAACTGGCGTTTCTCGAAAAACTGGTGGCGCTGGCCCGCACAGGTCGGCCGATCAGGTACGACGACTGCGCCCCTCCGGGCGTCAAGACGAAGTGCCAGTCGACCCTTCTGGAAGAGCTTAAGCAATTCCAGCAGCGGCTCCAGAAAGCATCGTCCCGCCTTCAGGACGACCGCTTTCGCGACTGGGCGACCGCGCTCAACAAAGCAGTTGGATTTCTCCTCAAACAGAAGCGAGGGGGTCCGAGCGCGGAAGCGATCGAGGCGGCACGCAAGGCCATCAACGCCGCCGTGGAAGCGTTCTTCGCCAAGTACTTCGGCAAGAACGAAATGTTCGCCACGCAGTGCATGCGCTTGCAGCCCAACTTGCGGCGGTCTGATCGTCTCGTCTATGTCTACATTGACGATATGTTCAAAGCCGAGGTTGGGCGTGACCACGAACTCGTCGTCCTTTCGGGGGTGGCGCCTATGGTTCGCAAGCAATTCGAGGAGCGCTACGCTGAACTCCTGAAGCGGCACTCCGCCGCCGAATGGCTGATCCAGCGCAAACGCACCTTCGAGACGAAGGGCTTGGAGTGCGTCGTCCACAATATCTTGGACGCATTCCAGAGGCAGAGCGGCGCGCGCAGCGCTGCCTGACTGTAAGCCGAACGCCGATAGACAGGGGGCACAATGCTCCCTGTCTGTGCCTGGCAGGTTGAAGAAAACCGCTTCAGTGCGGCTTCTTCAACCTGCTCATTTTTTTAAGAGCATCTACTCTCCTTTATAGTTATTCCCCGATTTGTTCTGCAATCGCCCAGAATATGTCTGGGAAATTCGCCCCGTCAAAGATACTGCTCGAAGTCTTCAACCAATTTTTTAAAGCGCTTCAGGAAGTCTTGCGGGACATCAAACGGATACGAAATCCGGCTCAGCAGGTGGCACTCGAACTTCTTCGAGTAAGGAGCAAATAGTTCCACACTGAAGACGGAGTATTCGTTGAATTTTTTCGGCACCACATGAACACCGGCATAAGGGCCGCTTTGCAGTTTTACATCATAGAGAATTCCGCCCCAATCAGGACCGTTTTCATAGACATGGCCGGCTGTGTTGATTTCCCAGGGGCGCACTTTATATTCGGCATGAATACCGTTTTTGGCCTTCTTCAGCTTGGCCTTCTCGTAGTATTCCTTGGTCAGGTTTTCGAACATATCGGAAAGTTTTTGCCAATTGGCTTGG
>CAZHEZ010000107.1:0-26020 GCA_964531315.1 uncultured Candidatus Obscuribacterales bacterium
ACGGCTACCGGTACAACAACGCCTTCAACAACGGCCGCCAGATGGCCTATGGTGACGGCGACGGTCGCGTCTTCAAGACCTTCGTCTTGCTGGACGTCGCCGGCCACGAATTCTTCCACGGCGTCACCGGACAGTTCTCGGGCCTCGAGTACTACGGTGAAAGCGGCGCTCTGAACGAGTCCATCTCGGACTGCTTCGGCGTCATGCTGCGCCAGTGGCTGAAGAACCTCACCGTAGATCAGGATTCCTGGCTCGTCGGCCCCGGCCTCTTCGTCGACCCGAACCAGCGCGGTCTGCGCGACATGCTCAACCCGGGCACCGCGTACAACGACGCCAATATCGGCAAGGACCCGCAGCCCGATCACTACGATCGGCGCTATCAGGGCTCGTCCGACAACGGCGGCGTCCACATCAACAGCGGCATTCCGAACAAGGCTTTCGCCACGTTCGCTGTCTCTCTGGGCGGCTACGCCTGGAAGTCGGCTGCCGGCAAGATCTGGAGCGAGGCCAACTGCGGCAAGCGTCACGTGAAGTCGGATTGCGACTTCCACACGTTCGCCCAGACCACGGTCGACATCTGCCGCACCGATTACGATGCGGCCACGACCGACAAGCTGATCGCCGCCTGGAAGGGCGTCGGCATCGACACCAAGTAAGAACGGACATTCAGGGCGGCGGCACTACCTACGGTAAGTGTCATCGCACGTTTGTCTTTGGCTGAAAGGTCTTGATGCGTGCGGTTTGCCGCCACTGATAGTTCATCATTTGGCTCAGGGGCAGGATAACCCTGCCCCTGAGTTTCTTCTACATACGATGATGGGTCGGTGCGTGTAGCACCGGCTCTTGCACAGCGCGCCATCTTTCCATAAGTGACAGATCTGGTGCGCTGCCTTTTTGCAAAAATCGTCTCTCTTTCACAAAACCTGTGGCCATGCAAAACCTGCATAGCCATCGAAAGACACGAGTCGTTTCGACTCTAAAAGGAGCTCCACAATGAGCAACACATCTGACAACAAGCCCGAAACCAAAAAGTCGGGCGGTCTCGCTGAAGACGTTCTGCGCCAGGCTGGCAAGTCCGAAGAGGAAGCCGGTAGCATGGGCAAGATCGACCGCGCGGAAGACGAGCTGGAAGCCACGCTCGATCCCAAGTTCCGCACGGAAAATTCGCCTGTCCACCAGGCCATCTGGAATCGCCGCACCCCGGTCAGTCTGTTCAGTGTTCCCACCTCCGCCACCGCGGCCAATTCGTCCGCGCAAGTGGCCATTGAGAACAGCATTCGCGTCGTGAAGGGACACCTCGCGGCCGGCACGCTGTTCGACAGCAAGGGCAAGGTCTCCGACCAGGTCCTCGCCGACCTCTCCCACCAGGGCTACTTCGGTATGCTCGTGGACAAGAAGTTCGGCGGTCAGGGTGCCAGCATCACCGACTTCATGAACCTCGTCACCCGCATGGCGGCCGAGGGTGAAGCCACGACTGCCGGCCTCAACTCGATTCACGAGTGCATCGGCGCCGTCGACCCTGTGGTCGGCTACGGCACCGACGAGCAGAAGGCTCGCTTCCTGCCGAAGCTGGCAACCGGTGAGCGTCTGTCTGCGTTCGCTCTGACCGAGCCGGGCGCTGGTTCCGACCTCACCGCCGTCAAGACCACGGCAGACCCGGACGGCGAGGACTTCGTCGTCAACGGCGAAAAGCTGTTCATCAGCAACGTCGCCCCGGGCCGCACCATCGGTCTGGTGGCCATGATCCCCGTCTTCGGCAAGGACGGCAAGCCGAAGGTCGGCAAGGACGGCGCCATCGAGCGTCGCCATGCCGTCCTCATCGTCGACCTGCCGGATCAGGAAAATGACAGCTTCAAGCTCGTCAACTACCCGATCCACGCGGTCAAGCACATCTACAACCGCGGCATCATCTTCACCAACTTCCGCGTGCCGGCAGCCAACCTGCTGGTTCCGCCGGTCGGTGACGGTCTGACCATCGCTTACCACGGTCTCAACCGTGGTCGTGTCGCTCTCTGCGCCAACGGCGCCGGCGTGATGCGCACGCTTCTGGCCAGCATGATCCCCTGGGCGCAGTATCGCAAGACCTACGGTCAGCCGATCAAGATGCGCAATCTGGTGCGCCGGCGTGTCGCCCGCGTTGCCTCGCTGATCGTCGGCGCCGACGCGCTGCGCGATTGGGGCAGCCACCTGCTCGACGAGGGTTACCGCGGCGAGCTCGAGTGCGTGATCGCCAAGATCTACGCTTCGGACGCGCTGATCGAGACCACGCGCCTGGCGCTGAGGACCCATGGCGGTCGCAGCTTCCTGGGCGGTCACATCGTCGGTGACAACCTGCACGACTTCTTCGCTCCCTCGATCTACGAGGGCGAGAACGAGATGCTGGCGATGGCGTTCTTCAAGTCCATCGTCAAGCAGTTCGGCACCAAGTACATGGGGCCGATGCTCGGCAAGTCGACTCAGCTCGGCATCAATCTCAACCAGTCGCCTGCGAAGGTGACGTTGCAGATGATGACGCGCCCGGACAAGGCCTTCAAGATGCGGAAAGAGATCCTTTCCGTGGTCGGCAAGGCGATGTCCATCGAGACCCGCTTCAGCGACAAGCAGAAGGTCAGCGGTCTGGACAAGAGCCTGCAGGCTCACGTCGACTACGCTCTGGGTCAGTTCGTCAAGAACGGCAAGGACCTCTATCGCACCATGCTCACGCACGGACTGAAGCTTCAGGACGAGCAGGAGCTCATGGTCGACGTGCTGTCCATGCCGATCCAGCAGGCGGTGACGATGCTCGTGACGGCGCTTCATGCGCACGCCAAGGGCGACGAAGCCACCAAGCTGGCTGCCGACGTGCTGTGTATGGACCTCCGTGCTCAGATCAGCGGCAAGGCGATCAAGACTGACGCCAAGCAGTACCGCCGGTACATCCGCAACTCCTCGAAGTTGGCGGACCTGGTGGTGAGCGGTCAGTTCCATCAGCTCGACGGCGCGGTCGAGACTGCGATTCTGCGTCAGTACGGCGCGGACGGTCGCACGATCACCCGCTAATCGCGTTCGGAAAGGCACGCAAAACGTGCGTTTCCCTGGGGCGCAGCTCTGGTTGCAAAATCGGACTGCGCCTTAAATCTTTTGATGCCGCCGGGCATCTAGCAAACGGATAGTCGGCTTCCGGTCCTGTTCTTGAGAGGAAACGCAGAACGTTTCTAATCGGGGGCAGGACCTGGAAGTTCGATTATGCCGCTGCTTGTGGCCGTGGGCTGCTCAAAGTCTCGGATCGACTCTTGCTGAGCGTTGCCGGCAAAGGGTTTCTCCGAGATTTTGAGCAGCCTCCGGTCAACCGGCTTTTCTTGGTGCGGGGCTGTTATAGCACCAGATATGGTGCGATGCCCGAACCGGGAGAGTAGCGGCGACTGAGGTCGCACAAATGTTTGAACATTCGCATCTGCGGGTGTTCCGATAGTCCGATTCAGCTGTGGTGCGGTGCAAACCTCGCTACGGCCACTTTCGTACTGCTCCGAAACGGCGTCCTCGACTCGGTTCTTAACTGCTCCGGCAGTGGGAGCGAGCGACTCGGGCGCCTTCAACCGAACAATAGGAGCTCAACAACATGAAGTCTAAAGTTATCAAACTGGACATCAAAGGCACAGGCGGGCATAAGCGTCCGCACATGCACGTTCCCTCCGGGGACTGCTGCCGCAACCACATGGTTGTCGTGCCTGGAACAGGCGACGAGAACTTCAAGTTCCCGCCCGTACAGGAACTGGTCATTCGCGCTCTCAGCCGGCTGTCCAAGCCGGTCGAGGTCGATGAAACGGATGAAACCTCAAACCCTACCGAGGGGAGCGACGGCACAGATAAGAGCGGTGAGAGCGTCAAAAAGCTCACCGTCGTCACCACTGACGGCGCAGGCCGGCGCTCCCTTCCCAGAACCCGCAAGATCACTGTGAAGTACGAGCACACCTTCGTGCCCGGTCTGCCCACCGAAGGTATCGTGCCCGTGCCGCTACTGCCTCGTCCGCGTGAAGGCGGCAAGGCCAACGGCAACGGTGCCACCCTCTTTACCGCCGCGCAAGCGCTGCGCGAAATCATGGATGAAGGGCGTTTCGACGCCATCATCGCCGACCGTTTCGATCCTCTGGCCGGCGCCGTCAACTGGGCGCGCTTGCACATGGAAGAGCGGTTCCAGGGCGCCATCGAGAGCCTGAACGGGCAGCTTCTGCAGTTGCGCGTTCTGTATAAGGATGCGCTGCCGCGCGTTCTCACGGTTCTGGCCGCACAGAATCCCGATGTGCCGGAGCAGATGCTTCTGCAGGTCGCTGTGCAGGTGCTCGACGAAGAGCTGGCTCAGATTCTCACTGTGCTGCGCATCTGGACCGATGCTTTCGCACAGCACCGTGACCAGATGTACGAGCAGCTCGGTGCGGTTCGCCAGCTGGTCGAAGAGTGCTACCTGCTTTTCCGCGGCGCCGCCCTGGATGGCGACGACAAGGCGAAGAAGGCGCACGTGCAGACGACCGTCTTCCAGATCGGCAACGTCTTTGTGGCTCGCTTCGGGCATCTTGGACCGGCCACTCTGCCGGCTAAGGGTCCGATTGGCGCTCATGCCATCGAAGTGCCCATGGACGAGCGCAACATCATCACTCTGATGCTGCCCCTCTACGCTCACGAGTTCCGTCATGACGTTTTCCATGACGTGGTCGGGCTCGAGGACGATGTGCGCGAAGCGGTCGCCAAAGCGATCGTGGAAGCGTACGAGAAGGGCGAGCTGAAGTTCTCGCAGGAGTACATCAAGCTCGGGCGTCAGAAGGTGAAGACCATCGACTTGATCGTGAAGATGTTCGCCGACACAATCGGCGAAGTCGACGCGGACATCTCCGGTGGTGTGCTTCTCACCGGTCCGGCCTTCCTTTATCTCGTCATCCTCAGCTTCTCGGCGTTCAATGCCAAGGGGCGCACGGTGGAGAGCACGCCGCGTTTGCTGCGCGCCGGCTCCTACTTCGAACTGGTCCCGGATGAGAAGACGGGCGCGGTCGCCCTCGAGTTTTTCCCGCATCCGCCCGACTATATCCGCGCCCACATCGTGGCCGCGGCTCTCGACGAGATCGGCTTCAAGGCTGAAGGAAACGAGTGCCGTGAGCTTGCCGACATTGCCTGTGGCGATCCCTTGCCTGAGAAGATCAAGTGGTTCGACGCTTCCGGCAAGAGCAAGCTGGTCATCGAGATTCCGGTCGAGGACATCAAAGCGGTCGCTCCCGTGATCGCCAAGGCCCTGATCCGCACGCCGCTCAAGTCTCTGGGCGATGTCGCAACAGGCGACATTCTCACTTGGAACGAAAAGCGTCAGGCCAAGGTGGACAAACTGGCTGAACTGCTCATGCAGGGCAAGTCGGATGTTCCCGAAGAGCTCGGCGATGTGTACGCGACTTATGTCGCTGCCGCTGCCGCGCTTGCCTACTGGGGTGCGGTCGGTGCCGGACGGCGTGCCAAGCTGCAGGCTGTTCCGATGATCGAGAAGAACGCTCTGGCCATGCTCACCACCATCCGCGAACGCCGGCAGCTTCCTGCTGTCGTTGCCGACGCGGGTGATGAGCATGCTTCCTGTGTGCACGGCACGCCGGATAACGGTGAAGAGGTCAACCCGCTTCATAAGCCTGCTGCCAAGCCGGAAGGCGAAGGCGTCCCGCAAGGCGAAGGTGACAAGCAGGCGTAAGCGCTGCTTGCCTTTTGCCTGGTAAATCAAAAGAAAGGGCGGCTGCGGAGCAATCTGCAGTCGCTCTTTTCTTGTCTCATCTTTCAAATTCAGCAGCGGCGAACACCGAACCAGATTCAATTTTGATTCCGTGCTTAGTCCCTGCGCTTGCTCGAAAAGGAGAGCGCACTGCAGGCGGTGCCGAATCGCTTGTCGTGTACTAATAACATGAAAGAAAATCAGAAAGTACTTTTCAGCCGTAAAACGGCTGTGATTGCTATTCTCGCCCTCGTCGCCGGGGCGCTGGTTGTGGGCTTGGCCCGCAATGCGTCCCACCCTATCACTGCACCGTTTCCTCAAAAGAGCGCGGTGCAAGTCGGGCTGAAGCCGGCCAAGGTCGACGAGGATATCCGCTACACCTCATTCTGGCCCGATGGGCGCACGCCCATGAATCTGCGCGTCGAGCGCAAGAATGGCGAGACGGTCTATTCGACCTTCACTCCCCAGGGCTTCAAGCACGAGGTGAAAGAGTTCTACCCGCTTCCCAAGAAGGACAGTGTCAAGACTGCAGTCAATGATGACGGCAGCGCCGCCTTTCCTTCCACTTTGCCCTATGAGTTCAGCACCGCCGGAAGGCAGCTGAAGTCGTATATTGTCTTCTCGGAAGACGGCAAGGAAGTGGTCTCTACCGAACGTTATCGCCCCGATGGCACGCGTGAAGTTGTAGGAAAGAGGTTGCCGGACGGCGGCTTCCAGAATCTCGTCTTTCATAAGGACGGGCTGACGCTCAGCATCAGTCAACTTTTCGCAAGCAATGGGGACGTGCTCACCGAGCAGCAGTTTGCCGAAGGCGGCTCTCGCCTGATTGCCTCCAGCCAGCGCGAAGCGGACGGTTTCTTGCACAGCAAGAGCTTCCGTGACGACGGCTCGCTGAAGTCGATAGGCATCCTGACGCCGTACGAGCAGACCATCGACTTCTACCGTGAAGACGGCGTGACCCGCTACATGACGGTGGACAATACCGCCTACAGCATCACGGTCGTCTACTTCCGTCCGGACGGAGAGGCGCTCAGCAAGCGTGTTTTCTCTTCTGACGGCGACATGACCGTCACCGAGCTTGTCCCCGGCACCGGTCATTACGGTGAGATGGGCAAGGTCGAGAAGGCTTACACAGAAGGCAATGTCTGGAACTGGCACTATGTGGCCGCCGACACTGCCGCCAAGACGCCGGAACACTATGTGCTCACCAAGCTGGCTGTGCACGGTGCCGACGGCAAGTTCCTGCGCCAGTTCGTCTTCAATGCGACGACCGGCAAGCTGGAACGCATCTGGATGTACGACAACGGCGTCAACACGCACGACCGCATGTACAATCCGGACGGCACGCTCAAGGAAGTCGGCTGGCTGGGTACCAATGACGAGTCCAAGGCGTACAACGCCATTCACGCCAAGGACGCCGATCGTCAGCCTGGCGCCAAGATTGACTCCGGTGATCTGGAGTTGATCAAACGCTACGGCAAGGACACTCAGTTCGAAGACCCGCGCCCGCTGCTTTCCAAAGTGCAAGCGCCGCCGCAGCAATACTACGGCGAGGACTGATTTTCTCTGAGGAACTCTGGCGTTGTTTAGCGCGGAGGCCCTGAGAAACCTGCGGAGGAACACCTCGTGCGTTCGCAAGAATGCACGAGGTGCAATCCTCCTCTGTTATTCATCTGTTAATTGCCGCGACTATCCAACTGAGCCGAGTGCACTAAGTGCACTCCTAACTGGAGTTGCCCATGAAAAGAATTCTGACGGTACTGGCAGTGTTGGTTGCGGTTTTCGCGACCGGCATGCTCGTATTTACCGACCACAACGGTGGTTGGTCAGTGCCTTTCCCTGGCAAGACTAAGGTGCGCGTGATTGCGCCGCCGGCGTCTACCCTGGAAGACATTCGCTATGTCACGTACCCGTCTAAGGACTCGACTATTCCCGAAGAGGAGCAGATCGAGTACAAAAGCGGCGTGACCGGCTACATCTACTATCGCTCCAACGGCACCATCCGTGAAACCACGGAGTTCTGGCCCGCTCCAGAAGGTTCCACCCAGCGCCAGCTGAAAAGCGGCTCTGTGAGAACCGACGATGGAACCGGCTTCCTCTCCGACAAGTCCTTCCGTGCCGACGGCACTCGCGAGCGCGAGGGTCAGAGGCTGGTGGACGGTACATATCAGATCGACTTCTATTTTGCCGACGGTGCCAGGCTGGCCAAACACCAGCTCATCTCCGCCGACGGCAAACCCTTGCTGGAGCAGGTCTATCGCGATAACGGTTCGATGCAGAGCGTCCTTGAGGTTGATTCCACCGGCAAAAAGACGATCACGACCTATTTCGCAGACGGCAAGACGGAGTCGGTCACGACTGTTCCATCGAACTATTGGGAGGACGTCACTGCGGTGTACTACTTCCCGGACGGCGTCACAGTCGCCCGCCAGATCGATTGGACGTCGTATTCCACCAATGTCGACTACTATCGTCAGGACGGCACCAAGCGCCTGTCTTCTGCCGAGACCCATTACTCCGGCGGCAGCTTCACCTGGGTCCACTATGACGCCAAAGGCAAGCCTGTCTTCAAGCAGAGCTATCGGGTCGATACCAAGGTGGATGCGGCGACCGGTAAAACGGTCACTACCTATCTGCTGCGTGAAGTCGACGAGCTCAATGCCGACGGCAAGGTGACTCGCGAAATCGACTTCGCCTCTGATGGAGTTACACCCAATCAGGTCTTCATTCCCAAGCCGGCCGGTTCGTACTGGGCAGGCACGAGAAAGACCTTCCGCGCCGACGGAACTGTGGAGAAGGTGGAAGAGAAAAACGGCAACGGCGATGTCGTCAGCACGAAGACTTACACGGCCCAGGACAATGTTCGCGAGAACGTCCCGGCCTCAACCCTCGTGCGCCCGGTCGAGGCGGATTTGCCTATCCCGCCGAAAAAGACGGCCGTAACGCCGCCGCCCTACTACTACGGTTTCCCTTAAACAAGGACGTAGGTTTTCGGTTGCGTTCTAACGCGACCAAGTATAGGAACGCAGTCACTGCGTTCCTTTAGAAAGTCCGTCCGGCTGTCCGCTGTGTTGATTGTGCTATCACTGATAAGGAAGCTGGCACGCTTTCTCGGTGTTATCATGGCGACACGGCGGCTGCCGGATGGTTCTTTTCTGGAGGCTGACTTCCGCCCAGCGAGCCGATCAGGCTGTCGCTGTGCCGGGAGCAGTTAAGTTAATGGAAAGAAAGTCTATAAAGCGAGTCGCGTTTGCCACAAGCGTAACTGTGCTGCTTTTTCTTTTTGCGTTCAACTCGTCGTCTCTCATCACTATGGGCATGCAAAGCCTCGACTTCTTCCGCCCGAAGCAGTCGTCCGCTCAGCCACAGTCTCTTAATCAGACCGGCAGCATAGTGGTGAATGTATACGACGGACAGCGCCGTCTGGTTAAGCCCGGGACGAAGCTCCTGGTGCGCATCATCGACGGCAATCAAAAGTTCATTGTCGATCGTTATTATGACGGTCCTTCGATTCGCTTCGACGGGCTGCCGTTTTACGACAATTTCGGCGACAACTATACCGTCATCGTCTGGACGGACGGATATCGACAAGCCGGTTTTACGCCGGTCAAAATCAGCAACAAGCCCGAACAAACTCCGGTTTTGGACCTGATGCTGATGCCGTCGAAATACACAATCGATTTTTCCCAAGCTTCATTCAATGCGCTCAAAGCCGCCCACTCCCCCATCCTTCCCCTGCTTTTGTCGGGTGATTCTGAGGACGTCGCCAGGCTGCGCTGGGAAGCGTTGATGAAAAACGATGAGCTTTCCGCTATCTGTCTGCTCAATATCGCCACCGCTCTAAACGATGTGAAGCTGGCCTCCGGCAGTCCTGTGTTGGCTTCCGTCAGTCGCGTCACGTTCGATCCCAATAGCGATGAAAAACCAAAGAAAGACCGCTTCTTCGGCTATGCCGATTTACGATTGAAAGCAGCTTTGGAAGGCGAGATCAAGCGAGATACCTGGCAGGCTGATCCGGCTCCGTTCGTTTTTCACCCCGGCTCGACATCGAGCTATCGTGAGAAACGTTTCGGTGAAGCCAATCTGCAGGTGACTTTCTACGAGAACACGACTACCGTTATCGACGGAGTTGTCTCAGTGAAGGTGGAAATCGACATCGATTATTACCATGATCCAGCAGCGCACGCCATTCTCGAGCTGCTCCCGCATCTGATCACCGGCGGCGTCTCGGACCCGGTCACGGTGTATCAACTGCGCTGGATTGCCGGCAGGCGCGCGGGCAGTGAATTTGCTCCGCCCTACGTAATCCTGCCCAGACAAAAAGCTCTACCTGCCAAAAAGAACGCACGCTAGTGCGTTTCTGTGAACAGCGGGGAGGATCTAGTGTCGAGGGTTTTGCAAGAAGCCTCGACACTCGATCTTCCTTGAGGATACCGGGCGCCTTCGGCTGCCTGCCCTGTCCTCAGCGCAGATCATGGTCATCGTGCATTGGGCATGATGTTTTTGGCGCTGATGGGAAAGCAATGACTGCATTCTCACGACTATAAATGAGGGAGTTATATCCCATGGAAAAGAAGCGTTTTACCCGCTTTTCTGACTTCTATCCTTTTTACCTGAGCGAACATCAGGACCGGGTCAACCGGCGCCTGCACTTCGCCGGCAGCTCTCTGGTGATTGCGCTGGTGCTTTTTGCACTCCTGACGCAGCACTGGATGTGGCTCTGGACCGTGCCTTTCGCCGGCTACGGCTTCGCTTGGGTTGGCCACTTCTTCTTCGAGAAGAACCGGCCGGCTACCTTTTCTCACCCGCTGTACAGCCTGTTGGGCGACTGGGTGATGTACAAGGATATTCTGACTGGCAAGGTCAAGCTCTAAAAGAGCCAGGCTTGCCTCTTTGATGCAGTGTTGGAGGTGGGCGCCTTTGGTGGCCACCTCTTCCATTGCCTCTGTCTTTTGGGAATGCATCTACTGCGTTTCTCCCCCTACTTAAAAAGGACCATTGATGGAAACAGCGAACACTTCCGCCGCGACCCCTGGCCGCAAAATCTTCTTTCTGCCCAAGCGCGCCAATCAAGGCGGCTGGGAGAAATTGATCGAACTGGGCGCCGTGCAAACCGGCGAAGGCGATTACAACTTCCACAAGTTGGAAGTACCTCAGTCCTGGGACTTGCGTCCCACAGACGTCAGCCCCTTCCAGAAGCGTCTCTACGACGCCGAAGGTGACGCAGGTAAGATGATCGCCAAGGTCTTCTACAAACCCGGCAGCGCCGGTGGTGGAGGCTCACTGCACGTCTTCCTGGCGGACGACGACCCAATGCGGGGCTAACTGAGACTGTTCGTCGGCTCAGTGAAGAGAACGGGAAAGCCCGTTCTCTTTTTGGCTTCTAGCCAAATACGACGAAACCCACCTGGCAATAGAAGGCATCAGAGATGTCCATCTTCGAAAGCGTACTGATCTTTTTCACCGGTGCCATGGGCGTTCTTACCGCGACCCTCTACGGCATTCTTTTGCTCACCAATGTGTGCAAGCTCAATTACGAGGTGGCAGGGCGCATTAGCTTCCTGTTCAGCTTCCTCAGCATCCTCGTTCTGCTGGCGCTGTCCGGCTCGGCAATCGCCACAGTCTGCACCTGGATGTCCGGCATCTGCACGGTTCTCCTGGGCGCCTGGCTGGTGTCGTTGCTCCAACGCGCCATGAAGGCACGCTACTGAAAGGGTGAGACCTAAAGGAATCGTCGATTCCTTCAGGTCTCTCTTTTTGGCTGATTATTACTATAAAAAGTAGTGTAATAGGATTTGTCAGGCAAAATATCTGAAAACCCTTGTAAGCTGCAGCTTTTGTGGTGTTTTTTTTGAATTCAACAGCTTGTTAGATTTTCTCGATTTTGCCTAACAAAAAATTTTGTGAGACTTAGTCGAGAAAATCTAACAAGCTACCAGAATTGCATTTTGAGCCCTCCGGCGCCGCCGTTGCCAGAATCCGTGGCTATCCAAACTGGACGAAACATCAATTTTGAAATAGCGCTAAAATCGCTTCTACCGATGTCGGAGTATTCAAGATGAGCGCTAATTTGCTTCGAGCAATTCTTCTTTGTGGAGTTTCTCTCTCAATTGTTGCTTGCAGTGGCAACAGTACGAGTACGGGAGGCAGCGCCTCGACCGCCAGCTCGACTGATTCTGGAAATGCCGACGCGACGGCACCAGCGGAACGCAAAGAAGGAAGCAAGTTCATTGAATCGGCGTTCAAGCTGCGCTCGGCAGGCAAGGTGCCTGAGTCTCTGATCGAAATTGATAAGGCTGTGGCCGCTGATAAGAACAACTACTATGCCTGGCAATTGCGAGCCGATATCAACAACGTTTTGAACAAGAATGAAGATGCCGTTGAGGATATGAAAAAGGCAGTGGCGCTCAAACCTAATGATCCTAAGCTCTATTACAGCAAAGCACGATATGAAGGGCAGACAAGGGATTTTGCCTCCGCTCTGGAAGACGCGAAACAAGCGGTACAACTCGATCCGAAAAATATGGATTATCTCTATATGCGTGCCAGCGGATACGCGATTGCGCAGGAGTATAAGAAGGCAATTGCTGATGCAAGTGCGGTCATAAGTGCTGATCCGAAAAACATGGCTGCATATAGACTTCGTGCGGTCTGTTATTTGAAAACTGGCGATAAGAAGCGTTCTGCTGCCGACGATAAGACGTATCAGAGACTGTCTGCTTCAAGCGCCAAAGTCATTCCTGTAAATGGAATGCAGTAATTGAATTGATCGAGACGACAATCTTTGAGTCGAATTGGATTGTCTGAATTACGAATCTGATGTTTTGCATTCGGGTAAACGCGCGCATTGTCAAGGTGTGCTAGTTGGTGCGTTTGTTGAAACTGGGCTGGGCCGGTTGTTTGGTGATTGTTTATGCCTGCGTCAATTTCGTGAATTGTCGAATGTAAACTGTCAAGAGGGTTGGTTGTCGAATCTGGCATAGGGTTTCGGCAGGGCCGTCTCATATTTCTTGCGACCTGTAAAGCAATGAAACGATGCAGAAAGCGCAAGACTCCGCGCGTCAGAGGCCGGTAGTCTAAAACTCTTCCCCGTCTTATATTTCTCACTTTCTTCTCCCAGCTCGAATCAAGCCACTTCTTATACTGTTCAACAGTATCTGTAGCAAACTGCTACTGCGGGGTGGGCTTGACTGAAGTCGGCAGGAGGGATTTGATTGGCGACTGTATGGTTTGGTGCTCGCGTACGGTTTTGAAACCGTCGTGTTTGTTCCTCACCAGTCGGTTGTCCCTCGAGGATTGCAGGGTGTTCCTTCCACGGAAACCAAATGCGTTCCGCTTGTGAAAGACGGGTATCGGCAAGATGAAGAAGACCTTCTTGCATTCGACAAATGTCTCCATCAATGCCTTGAAGCGGTGGTTCTTTTCACCTGGAGGTGAGAGAAGCATTGCGGGGCACTATGTCGCGAACATGAAGAAAGCGCGACACAAACGAAGGATATCCCCTGTCATGTCTTCACTAATTTTTGGTGTCATGATCATCGGGGTGATCGTGTGGCTCATGCATAAATGCCAACCTACCCACGCTCAAGTTCAAGCGTCTATCAAACGCCAGGAGCAGGCGGAGGCGGCGCTCAAGAGCCCGATCAAGGTCCAAGTGACCAGCCCGATAAAGCGACTTGTCGACGAAAAGCCACTCACCTGGCGGACCTTTCGAGGCGTCGTCAATCATGATTTGATCGAAGTGCAGCCTGCTAAGAAGTACCAGAAGATTCGGGGCTTCGGTGCTGCCTTCACTGATGCGGCTTGCTATATGTTCAAACAGCTGGACCCGGAAGTCCGCGCCAAGCTGTTCAAGGACCTCTTCCACCCGACCGCGCTCGGGTTGAACGTCAACCGCGTCTGCATGGGTTCCAGCGACTACGCCACCCATGAATACAGCTACTGCGACAGCGACACGCCTGATCCGGAGCTGAAGAAATTCAACATTCTGCACGATACCAAATGGATCTTGCCGATGATTGAAGAAGCGCGTAAGGTCAATCCCGACATGTTCCTCTTCGCTTCGCCGTGGAGCCCTCCCGGCTGGATGAAGGCGAACAAGTCGATGCTGGGCGGCAACATGCAGCGGCAGTACATGCCGGCGTACGCCCAGTACTTCGTGCGTTTCCTGGATGCCTACAAGAAATACGGCGTGCCGATTCAGGCAGTCACCGTCAACAACGAAGTGGACACCGACCAGGACGGTCGCATGCCCGCTTGCTTGTGGCCTCAGGAATACGAAGTCGACTTCGTGAAGTGGCATCTTGGACCGGCGCTGCGCGACGCCAAGATGGGCACTGAAGTCTGGATGATCGACCACAACTACAATCTCTGGGGCCGCGCCATCGCGACTCTGGAAGATCCAGAAGTGCGCAAGTACTGCACGGCGATTGCCTGGCACGGCTATGTCGGCGACGCCCACAAGATGACGACCGTTCATGACGCGTATCCGCAGATCGATTGCTACTGGACCGAAGGCGGTCCGGACGTGACGAACAAGGACTACCAGACCGATTGGACGAAGTGGTCTCGCACTTTCACCGGCAATCTGCGCAACTGGTGCCGCGGTATCACGGCCTGGAATTTCGCGCTCGATCATGAAGGTAAGCCGAACATCGGCCCCTTCCCTTGCGGTGGTCTTGTGACCATCCACGGCGAGACGAAGGAAATCACGCCGAGCGGACAGTATTTCGCTCTGGCGCAGTTCTCCAAGTTCGTCAAACGCGATGCTTATCGCATCGGGTCGGAAGGCGAAGCCAAAGACCTCGAGCACGTTGCTTTCGAGAATCCGGTCGCTGTTGACATGTTCGGCAAGAAGGTGACCGACAAGAGCGAGAAGGTTCTGGTCGTCACCAATAGCGGTGCGGCTCGCACCGTCGAGGTCAAGATCGGCAATCGCATTGCCTGCGTCAAGCTCGACGCTGATTCCGTGACCACGCTGCGCTTCGAGTAAGCCGGCGCAAGGTTCGAAAAGTGATCGACCAAGACTGAAGGTCTTGAAATTGTGGAAGGGCGGCGCAGCGCGTCGCCCTTTTCACTGCTATCCGTGTGTGTTTGTGCATGCGGCTTTTTCACTACATCACCGGTCGCCCTCGGGCGGCTTGAATTCACTCAGGGACCGAAAACGGCATCGTAAGGATTGGAACGCATTGCGTTCAATACGTTTGGCCGAACGCAGACAATGCGATTCCGCCAAAGACACGAGCCCGGACGCTGGCTTAAGCGTTCAGGGTTGCGCTAGCCGCTGCCTTTTTGCTCCCCAACTGGAATATGGGTTATGAAAAATGCCCTTACTGGACTTCCCTGGAGACGGTTATACCGAATAGGAAAACCGTTTTGGGTGTCTGAGAAGTGCGTCCCCGCGCTCCTGCATCTTGTAGGCGTGCTGGGTCTTCTTTTCGGAAATGCCTGGGTAATGGTGTATATGAACTCGACCGCCGGTCATTTTATGACGTCGATTGAGCAGCGCAATGACGCCGACTTCCACCATTATCTAATCATGTCAGCTTTGCTGATTCTGGCTGTTACACCACTTCAGGTGTTTTACGGCTATTTGCGCACGCGACTGGCATTGCTCTGGCGAAACTGGCTTTCTTCAAGCCTTTTCGACGGTTATTTCGCCAACCTCGCGTACTACAAATTGCTGCGCAACAAAGATGTGGACAACCCCGACCAGCGCATGAGTCAAGACGTCGACTCGTTTGCCAACTCGTCGGTCGGTCTGTTCATTTCGATTCTCGACTCCGCCGTCAACGGGGTAATGATGGTCGGTGTGCTCTGGGCGATCAGCCCGCTGCTCACCGGTACGGTCATTGCCTATTCTGCAATCGGCTCTTTGATTGTGGTTGTGATTGGGCGCTCTCTGGTCAACTTGCAATTCCAGCAGGTGAAAACAGAGGCGGACCTGCGTTTTGGCGCTGCCGAAGTGCGGCGTGAAGCGGAAACGATTGCTTTCTATCGCGGTGAGGATATCGCCAAAAGCCAAACCAAAACCCGTCTGGGTTTGGTGATCAGGACGCTGCTCGACATGGCCGGTGTGTACCGCAACATTCAGCTGTTTACCACACCGTACAACATGCTGATTGGGCTCATCCCTGCAGCTGTTATGGCTCCGGCTTACTTCCGGCACGAAATACCTTTCGGCACCATCACCATGGCGACGATGGCTTTCGCTGCCATCTTCAACGGAGCGACATTTCTGATCGGGCAGTTCGGCGGCATCACCAATTACACGGCAATCATCAATCGTCTCGGCTCGTTTGTCGAGGCGCTCGATGCTGCTGGTATCGAACAGCAGCCGCCCGGTAAGTACATCGAGGTCTTCGACGGTGATACCATCACCTTCGAAAAGACGACCGTGGTGACTCCGGATCAGGCCAGGATGCTCGTCAATGAGCTAACCGTCAAGGTTCCACTCGGACAGAGCCTGCTAATCACAGGTGCTGACGGTGTCGGAAAAACTGCGCTTCTTAGAGTGATCGCAGGCATGTGGAATGCCGGCTCCGGAAGGCTGACTCGTCCGCCCTCCTCACAGCTGATGTTCCTCACGCAGAATCCGTACCTGCCGCCGACCACATTGCGCGAAGCCATTTGTTATCCAGGCACTAATTTGTGCCCTGATGACGAGCGCCTCATGCAAGTGTTGCGCATGGTCAATCTCAACGATCTCATTGCTCGCTCGGGCAATCTGGACACCGTGCAAAACTGGCGTGACATGCTCTCTCTCAGCGAGCAACAGCGTCTGTGTATTGCCCGGATCATTCAGCACAACCCGAAATACGTGGTCATCGATGAAGCGACGTCCGCGCTCGAGCCGGAAGCAGAGCACCTTTTCTACACGCTCCTGCGCACGCTGGGCACGACTGTCGTCAGCGCCGGCAACGGCATGACTCTCGCCAAGTATCACACCCAGGTTCTTGAGTTGTTGGGTGACGGCTACTGGAAGAGCTACCCGGCCTCCAACTTCAAACCCCGCGAATTCAAGAGAGGCGACTAACATGATCAGAGCAATCAGCGAAGTCATTGCCCGTCTCAATGCGTGGGCCTGTAAAATCTTCTGGCGTTGTGGTGATTCGACCATCGGCGAGAAGATGGAGCAAACCGAAGCTGGAGACGATTTTGTCTTCCCGAAAAACTTTGTCTGGGGCACCGGCACTTCCGCCTATCAGGTGGAAGGTGCCTGGAACGCCGATGGCAAGGGCGAGTCCATCTGGGATCGCTTCAGCCACACCCCTGGCAAAGTCAAAAACGGCGACACCGGCGACGTCGCCTGTGACCACTATCAGCGTTTTGCCGAGGACATTCTTCTGGCTAAGCGCCTGAATCTCAACAGCTATCGCTTTTCGATTTCCTGGCCGCGCGTGCAGCCGAACGGTCGTGGTGAGTTCAACCAACATGGGTTGGATTTTTACGATCGCATTGTCGACGCGTGCTTAGAGAACGGCATCACGCCGTTCATTACTCTCTACCACTGGGATCTTCCGCAAGCGCTGGAGGACCAGGGAGGATGGGCGAACCGCGATGTTTGCAGGTATTTTGCAGAATTCGCCACCAAGTGCGTGGAGCGCTATGGCGATCGCGTCAAGTTCTGGACCACCTTCAACGAGCCGTGGTGCACGTCTTTTCTCGGCTACGAGAATGGCTACCACGCGCCTGGAAAGAAGGACCAGAAGCTGGCTGCTCAAGTGGCGCACAATCTTTTGCTCGCTCACGGCATGGCTGCCGAGGCGATGCGCAAGGTTGCTGCCAAGCCGATTGAAGTGGGCATCGTGCTTAACCTCTCGATCACCGAGCCTCTGGATGCTAAGAATCCCGAGGATGTGGCGAAGGCGGAAGCGGCATGGCGACGTGATTGCGGCGCCTATCTCGACCCGCTCTATCGCGGGACCTATCCTGCTGATCATGCGGAGAAAATCGGTGATTTGCGCGATGGCGATTTGAAGACGATCAACCAGAGGCTCGACTTCCTGGGCATCAACTTCTACTCGCGCAATGTCGCAGCCAAAGGTGACATTCCCTGGCCCATTCCCGGTTCAACTTATACCGACATGGGTTGGGAAATCACTCCCTGGTCGCTGCGCACGCTTCTGACGCGCATCTACAACGAGTACGACAAGCCGAAGCTGTATGTCACGGAAAATGGCGCATCTTACGACGACGTCATCGACGGCGACAGTGTCAAAGACAGCAAACGTCTCGATTACATCCGTGAGCACGTCCGCCAGGTCGCGCTCACCATCAAGGATGGTGTTCCTGTGCACGGCTATTTCGCCTGGTCATTGATGGACAACTTCGAATGGGCGGAGGGTTACACCCGGCGCTTCGGCATTGTCTACGTCGACTTCGCGACCCAGAAGCGCACAGTAAAAGACAGCGGTCACTGGTTTGCCGATGCGGCAAAGCACAACCGGATGTCATTGAAGAAAAACGCCTGACCAACAAGAAGAAACGTAAACCGAGAGGTTCAACATGAAGCGCATCGCTTCAATTCTTGCGATTGCCTGTGCGATCGCAATCTCATTCGCGAATGCGCCGGCTTATGCCGACGCCTTCGATCACGAGATTAATCTTCTCGAGTCCGCAAATACCACACTGGTTGTCGATGGGCTCAAGCAGGGCAGCGCCCCCATTCAAGTGAAGAAGGGCGACATCATTGATGTGCAGTTCACTCAGATGTACAGAGGCGATCATGTCTGGTGGTTCGCTGGAATCACCCCGGCATGGCCCGGCTTCTTTTTGCTCCAGCACTTCGAAGACCAGCGATTCAATGGGCAGGCACATTTGAAGGAGCCTGGCGTCATGGCTTTCAAGATCGAGGCGAAAGAAACCGGCGTCCAAAAGCTGGTTTTCAAATACGGGCCGACGTCAGAAGATCCGGACCGGCAGCGTTTTGAAACGCCCGATCAGACCATTGAGCTGACGCTTGAGGTCCAATAACAGCTGAAATCGGCTGTCCACCTGATTCCAAACTTCGGTTTGGCGATCTGAGCGCGAATGCTCAGATCGCCGAATTTCTTTGTTTTTTTGGGATGGTAGATATTATAAAACGTAGTATAAAGGATTGTTTGTCGTTTGCTCTAGAAATGGCTGCGTGACGAGTTGGCGCTATTACGGAATTGACGATGCCAACGATTGGCGTGAGTGACTTGTTGGGTCTGGAACAGTTTGCGTTTGTTCTGATCAGCGCCTGGTCCTTGACTGTATTTCTGGCTCGGCAATCGCCCACATTCCTCTGTTTGTATCGCGCAGTTGAGGAAACATTGAGTGCCACATGCTGTTGATGCCCTGAGCCGCGGGCAGGAAGCCGAACCCAGCGCAGACTGAAATGACGACGCAGATAGCGGCGATGATTGTCAGGCTGCCTTTGGTTTTAATTTTATCCATCGACGGCGCTCCGATTGATGCCGCCTTAGCGTTCTGTCAACAGGCGGTGAACAATTCTGATTGCTTCCGGGTCGCCTTTTTCATAGCCGTCTACCAGCTTGTTGATGGTGGGATTTGTCTCTGCCATTTGCATCAATGACAGCGCCACCCGGTCGTCGGCTTTACCGGGCTCTAGTTCGAGCTGTCCCCATTCTTTGTTGACTTCGGTGACGAAGTCTTTTGCACTAGCTGCCGACAAACCGGCTTCTTCGCTGGGTTTAAGAGGACGCTCAAAGGAGCCGGCATTTTTAAATAGGAATTCTTCGGACCTGTGCGAAAGGTTGTTTTTGAGCGCCTGTTCAATCGGTCCCGCTCTGTTCGGGTCGACCACTCCAACTCTTCCGCCATTGCGAATAACACTTTGGTCTCGCATGAGGAAATCACCAAATTCTCCAACCGTTCTGCCCGCCTTTTTCAGACGTTGGAGAATTGAGTTCTCTGGCTGCCATTGTTTCAAGTTGTCCACTGATTGCTTGTGGTCTTCTCTCGCCAGCCGAAGCTCTTCATTCAACGAT
Organism: uncultured Candidatus Obscuribacterales bacterium; assembly: GCA_964531315.1. Classification (GTDB taxonomy): domain Bacteria; phylum Cyanobacteriota; class Vampirovibrionia; order Obscuribacterales; family Obscuribacteraceae; genus QKMZ01. The sequence continues at coordinate 19,696 of CAZHEZ010000107.1, forward strand.
TGTAATTCATCCCATGTCTGCGCTCTTTGCCGTTTTTCTTGAATCGATTCGAGCACAGCTTCCTTCATTTTGATCTGGGTGCGAATACCTTCAACAGAGGTTTCTACTTGATGAGCGCGAGAAAGACTGAGCGGCAACATCTCTTTGCGTGCTTGTTCGAGAACTGCTCCCATCTTGCCAATCTGAATTCGATCTCCATGCGAGGAGCGGAATCTCAGTTCATGATTTTCCGGTTCAAGATTGTCGTGTTTGATGAAAATATCAGTATCACCGATATTGGGTGCCACCTGATCTCTCTTGCCGAGGAAATAATCTAGAACCGTGTCTTTCGCCACATCCACAGCCGATCTTGTTACTTCCTTGTTGGGTGTTCCATGCACTGTCCATTCCAGGTGGTCGAGAGTCGTGTCCTTGAGTCTTTGCGTGTACTCGTCGATCATGCCTCGGTTTCCCCGAAAATTTGGATCCGTGGGCAAGCGCTCCAGGTCGTGCACAAACGAGCGCATTTCGGTAAGCTGCTCTACATCTGTGGCAGCTTTGATGCTGGGCAGCTGGATGTCTCTTAGATTCAGGGTCGGTTTGGAATTTCCTACCTCGCCTGTGGCTTTCAGCAATATTTGACCGACCTCTGCAGGGAACCATTCCGGCATTTCAGGTCCGTTGCTCGCGGCACGGAACCAGCTCTTTTGAATCTCGATGATACCGGCAGCCCTGATTGCAGGCGGGTTCTTCGACTGCTCGGTGCAATCGAGCATGTACATTTGACCGCTTTTTTCGTTGTACAGGACGATGTCCGCGCCCACCATGTCCATGAGCGAACCTTTTTCGGTAACAGCCGAACGCCAGCCTTTATCCTCAAGTCCAGTAGCTTTGAGCTGCTGCCTGACGATATCGTTGACGCTCGATTCTTCGCCATATGCATTCACATGAGAACGCAAATTGACGATGTTGTCGCTGAAATTCTGCGTGCGGTCGCCGAGCGGAATCGGCTTTGATTCGCCCTCTTTAACCTCCTGTGCATCTGAAGAAATGCGCACGCGATCCTTGCCGGCGCGCAGAGACACATTGTCACCGGTGACTGCAGCCTTTTCTTGAAGAGTCGGATCGAGATTGCAGATAGCCAGGATGTCGGCCATGCGTGCAGCGTCATAATTGATGCCTTTGGCTGCGTCGTTATGTTGAATGAATAGATTTTTCTCGGGACCGTAGTCTTGCATGCCGAGGAATCGGCGCCATCCGCCGCCTTCGCCGATGTGCTCGCGTACTTTGACCATCGCCCCGTCGCCGCCGCGCACTTTGGCAAGGGCATCGGTAAGCGCTTTTTCGCCGCCGACGACTTTGAATTCTGCTGTGCTTTGCCCATTTTCCATGGGTTCTCTAGGGGCCCATTCGAAGTTCTGGCGCCCGCTTTCGAAGCGACCTTTGAACTGCTGATGCGCTCCGAAACCGGCACCCAATACGCCCATGGTCAAGACCGACTCGTAATTTTCCTGTCCTGTTGCCAGCCTTCTGTCTTTCAAGAAGGTGTTGCTGTTGGCGCTTATCAGCCCAGCCGGTACGGCAGAGATCACGCCGCCTGCGATCTCGCTCTTTAACAATGGCGTGGCAACATTGAATCTAAGCTTGTCGACTGTTGATGCAAGCGTCTTGCTGAAGGCGCTCTCTCCGACAGGCAGCATTGCCGATCTTTCGACGCTGGCCATGGCACCCAACTGTTTCAGCCCAACTCCCACTCCTGCAAGGGTAAACATTGTCGCACCGCCGGTGACACCATTGGAGAGGCGCGCCACCAGATAGTTTCTCTTGTCGCCATCTTCAATTGGACGAAATGCAAAGTCATGAACGAAGCCGGTCATTGTCGCTTCCTTCATGGTCAGACCAATCTGGCTCTGCCGCGACAGGGTCGAGGCCATCATTTCTTCTGTCATCCCGGCACGGGTGAAGGCTTTGACGCCCTTACCGGCCACCCAGAATGTGCCGAGCATGCCGACAGCGCTGCCGGTTTGCTGTGCCCAGTAATTGGCAGTGCCAAATTTTGCCGCCTGTGGCGCATCTATGAACTGTACATTGGGCAAAATGTGCGTGCCGAAGGCCTTGTCGATCGGCTGAACAAGCGCATTGACAGGGTTTTGCGCTACCGTATGCAGCAAGGAGCGCCCGAAGTCTTCGATAAGACTGGCATCCTGGTGAGGTTTTTCCGGTCCGCCGGCGGGCGTTTTCCCGTCCTGATTTTGCCCGTCAGAAGGTGCGTCGGGCTGTGAAAAACGCGACACAAACGGGCGAAACGTAGGCTCGGAGTTATCTTGTGACATGTTCTCGCGCAAAGGGGCGGCCAACTTGCTCATAAAACAAGCAGGCTAATAGTTTTTACCCATATTCGTTGATTCTTGGACACTATACTAAGACCTCACTGTTCATTTAGCGTTTACTAGCCCTAGATGCGAATCGAAACTCATTGTGAAAAGAGCGCCCCGTGAGGAACGCTCTTTTCTGGACACCAGGCTTCCGGTAAAAACTTGATTTAGAATTTTTGGTCGACTGCTTTGTTGCGAGCGTGAATGTTGTTGACTGCTTCTTCGAGGGTGGAACCTTGTCCGGATGTGTGATTTTCGTACTGGGCTCTTTCTTTCATTGGGTGGCAGGAGCGGATTCCGCCGGTGGCTTCAGTTGTATACAATTCCGGAATTTCCAAATAATTATTGCCATTGCTATCAGAGCCGCCGAGTCCTACCGTGCCTTTATTTCCAGGAAGTTCTTTGTTGTTTTCCGGTCTGTTCTTGAGTGCATACACAGAGGCGGAGAACTGTCCCGGGTTTTCTCTGTATTTGTCTTGCAGGTCCTGAACGAAGTTGATCAATTTTGCTTCGCCTTCAAGCGAGCTGTTCTTGAGAAATTTGGCACCGTCTGCGGCGTCTTTAGAAGCTTGTTGATCTCTCAGGATTTCAGATAGACCCATGATGTAACTCCTTTGAATTTGTTAGCCTTGGTGTCTGGTGGAGGTGCGTTGCCCTCGATGCACTCAGAATACGAACCGGCTGGGAGCATTGCGGGGCAACCAAATGGCGTTTTTGGGTCATGAGGTTAAATGCCCTGAGCGCAGGGCAAAACCCGCACGGGTGCCGAAAGTTCGAGTTTGGACCAGGCAATACGTTATGCTGAGGCGTGGAAGTTCGGTGTGGCAATACCGCCACGCACAGGCGTGGTTGGATGCTTGAGCAATGCCAGAGCGGCGCGGCGTCGTAGGTAGGGTAGAGGGAACTGAATGAAAATTGTATTGACAGGCGGGTCCGGTGATTTGGGTGGCATTCTCAATCCGATGCTTAAGGCGAGTGGCGATGTAACGGTCGTTTTGGATGTACGCCCTCCACACGGCGATGTTGAGTTTGTACAGGCATCGATAACGGATAGAGATGCCTTAAAGGTGGCACTGCGCGGCGCAGATATGGTGATACATATAGCGGCATGGCACGGAGTCCATGAGTTTCGCAAAGAGAAAGATGCTTATGATTTTTGGGATCTCAATGTCACCGGCACTTTCAATGTCTTTCAAGCGGCTGCAGATGCCGGTATCGACAAAGTGATTTTTGTTTCCAGTACAAGTATTGACGAACGCTTTGGGATTTACGGTCATACAAAAGTGCTGGGTGAGGAGATGGCGCGAGCATATGCTTTCCGGCATGGCATGAAGATTGTCACCTTGCGCCCGCGGGCATTTATTCCGTATTGGAACCGGACGATCTATAGTTCTTACATTGATTGGGCGAACTGGTTTTGGGGCGGCGCCGTTCACATCGATGATGTAGCGCAGGCTGTGATGCGGGCTGTAGAGTTTTTAGGCACTGGGGAGGAGTTGGACGAACCATTGTTTCTCACCGTATACGGTGCCTATGAATTCAGCGAAGAGGATCTGAAAACCTGGGACAAAGAAGGCTCTGGATCAACGTTTAAGAAATACTACTCAAACTATTATGACCTTGTTTGTGAACACGGACTTGATCCGGCGCGCAAACCAAAGCAGTTGGATATCAGCGAAACACGGCGAATTCTCAAATACGATCCAAAATTCAGTCTGAGAAATTTACTGGAAGAACTTGCTCAATACGGAGCAGAGGGTCCGCCGTCGCCAGTTTGAATTACGCTGCCGAAATCTCGTTTAATGGGACACTCTGAATCGGTTTCGACGATCATGGCAATCGGCTTGCCTTGTCGGTTCAAGCGCGCAGAGATTTGCTTTTCTCGAAAAATGTCAGCGCCTGATCTGTTTCGCCCAGCTCAGAAAAAACATGCGCAAGTTTGAGCAGAACTTTCGCTTGTGCATCTTTCTCGTTTACGCAGTGTTGCTCGCGCAAGCTTAGAGCGCGCGACAAGTGGCGCTTAGCAAGGCGCAAATGAGACTGTCCGAGACGGATGTCCCCGAGCGTTTCCAGAAGCATAATTTCGAAAACCTTCGGAGAATCGCTTACATTGCGAGCGATTGACAATGCTCTCAAATACGCATTGGCGGCGTGTGCGAGGTTGCCCTGTGAGAGATAGCTGTGCCCGACATGAGCAAAGCTGACAGCCAGCCGGTAGTCGATGTTCTCTTCTTTGCGTGCCTCGGACAGCGCTTCTGAGAACATGCGATGCGCGAGATCGGTTTCACCACAGGTCAATGCGCGTGAGCCTACGTCTGTGTAGTTTTGCCAGACTGAATGGCGAAAGTGCCTGTAGCGTTGGGGCAGAACGCGTACGCGTGCCGCGGAAACTTCCATCTCTGTCGTAACAATCGGCATATCATGCTCCTCTTCGCGCGGTCAGCAGTGGTTTTAGCCTGCCTGCACAGACAATAAGTTTTCCGATTGGTTTTGGTAATGTGGAATTGAACAGTTATCGGTTGCGATAGCTTGCGGAGCCTCTCATTTTTCCGGTTTTGATCGGTTTTTACGCAATCGACTCGGCGTGAACTCAGCAATGATGCGCGAGATAGACAAGCCTCTCATATTGCAGCCCGCATCTGGTTTTTACGCGTCTGCTTTGCCGCTTTGCGCGACGTCTGGTGACTGGCGATCAATAGTTCATATTCAACCGTTTTCGTAAATTGACCATGGCAAATTTAGATCTTTGCCACTGAAATCGCTTATCGTAAATGCTGGAGCACCGCTCCTGGTGTGTATTCTAGCGAATCCTCTCGCGAATCTTGCTGCTCAATAAAAAGGGTCGCCTTTCCACCTCTGCGGCGGTAGGGTCGAATTAAATTCGTTGAACATTTTTGTCCCGGAGCAAACCACCAAACCCTGACGCAGACATCTAAGCCCTAACGAAGCCGACTCCCACGCCTTACTTAATTGTGAGTTGTGAAAGTTCTTTTGTTTCTATTTAGAGCGTTGGAGTTTTCGGTCTGTATACCGTGCCATTACATGTGACGGCAAAGCTGCTTGCGCGCCTGCGCAATGCGGCTGTTTTAGCACGTTTATGAGGATTAATCGATGACTAATATAAATGATGCAATCGGCAAACAAGTCATAAATCTCGTCGTCGGGCCCCCCGGGGTGACCAGAGATGTTGAGGTGAATGACGACGGTACTTTAGTGGCGGCGCTTCTTGCTGACGGCAATGTAATGATCACTGTCAGAGATCCGTCCATGCCGGAGGCGGACTACCAGCTAATCGAAGGTCCGATCGCGCGATTTGCGCTGCGCCCGGGGGTTGCGGAATTGGCGGTGGTTCAGAATCGCAGCAACACTATCGATAGATATTTGCTGCATGATGCTGAAAACGTGCACAAAATAGCATTCGTTAGTCCGTCGGCAGTCGGTTACAACCGGGAGGGAACCCTTCTAGCGGCGGGCAGCACATATGGAAACGTGCTTGTCTGGTCGCTTGAAGAAGATGGTCCTCCGCGCGCAATTGTCGAGTCGCAAGTCGGCAATCAAAGGATAGTGAAAGTCGACTTTGGCTTTCACTGTCTGATTGTTTTGACCGAACGCGGCAGATGCTATCGCGTGCCGTTTCATTTCATCAACATACCGAGAGTTCTTGTGCGCTCGAAAGCAGAACCACGACTGGTAGCCGGCGACGGCAAGCCGTTTGATTGGAACTGCTATGCATACGCTCACCATCCGAGGCTTTCATTGGAAGCATTTGGCGGGGAGTGTGGTGTGCTTGTTTCTCAGCATGAGATACTCGGCCTTTGTGGTGTGAAACGAACCGGATTGGGACGTTTCATTCATAAGTTGTCTTTCTGCCCGCGGACGGGACGACTTGTGGCGATGGGAGAAAACGGAGTCCAGATCTGGTCTGTCCATACGACAGTGATGCACGAACGCTGGCAAGTCGCCGGCGACTA
>CAZHEZ010000108.1:0-25757 GCA_964531315.1 uncultured Candidatus Obscuribacterales bacterium
CTGTGGCCAGCCTTTTCCAGTCCTGCTTGTCTGCATGTTGCTCAAGCTGAACCATCAGGACATTAGACTTTGATTTCTGCATCTCATTTTCTTTGATTTTCTTTCGTTCTTCCTCAGCCTCATTGACGTAGTTTCTTTGATAAGTGCAGAAGGAAATCCATTCCTTCGTCTCAGACATTGCCTTTTCAAAGTCTTCCTGGGCGCTCGCGCTTCCTCTAGCTAAAATAAGAGAGGAAACAATTTCGCGCTTGTAGTCGTCATCGCTCAACAAACTGAGAAGCCTTCTTGCGTTTTCCTTCAATCTTGAGGAAAGGTATTCGTCCCAGGCGAATTTTTGGCTCTGATGAACCAGTGAAATAGACGGCTTGCGAAGCTGATTCAAACAGGTCTCTTGAAGGAGCCAAAACATTTCTCCGACCTTGCGGGAGGCATCACCTACAGTATCAGAGTAAAAGCAGAGCAATTCATTCATAACAAGTTCTGCGCTGTGGCTGCGACCATGAATAATGTCATCCAGGGCAATCGTCGCCAGCATAGCTGGGAATTCCACCGCGTCGTCAATTCGCGGAACTTTGGAACTCGCCATCTTCCCGAATTGAAGTGGAACGGCGCTGGTCAACAAGTTAATTATGAATTGGCTGGCCGACATCACCTGCCTCACAGCAAAATGCTCAGCTTCGCAGGATGGCAACAATCGCTCCAGGAGCACTTTGCAAAACGCGCTGCCTTCTATCAGGCAATCGTTCTTGTACCAAAGCCAAACCAGGCGCCACAGCGTAATGCCTAAGCTAACGTCCAATCCAATACATTTTTCCTTCTTGAGCAAAATCGACTCTTCAATGGAAGCAAGCATCGACAGGAGTTCTCTCTTCTCGTCGGCTCTGCCGACCGAGGCAAGAACTTTACGGAGCACATATGGTGAAATATCAGTGTTTTCGTCTTTCATGATTTGGTCGAGCAGCTTGAAAGACTCATCAAGCGTCACTTCTGAGAAATTCTCTGCCTGTACCACAATCAAGTCGGCGAGCCTGTGTGCAAACTGCTCAGAATTTAGTCCAAATTTCTCCAGGGCTGTATTAGCATTGCTTCTTGCAGTCAAAAGCCTTTGAGCGTCAGCAACTATGGCAGCATCTCTGGGATTTGCAGCAGCAGGAAATAGTTTATCCAGTGGCTTTTGATAGGCGTCCCTATCAGCCGAAGAAACATCCTCTTCGGACTCCGGCGTCGCTTGCTGCGCACTGGACGAAAACAGTGCTCCCATTTTCCCAATTTTGTCCTTAATTGCGTCAGCCATATTCATGGCTTCCATGCGTTCGCGGTCATATTCTTCGCGAGATTTTTCCGAGGCTTTCACCTTATCTCTAACACAGCCGGCTCGCGTCGCCCTGTCGATAGCGAGAGCCACGCCAAGAAAATCGCCTTCAAACTCCGAGCATTTTTTAAGAGTGACCGACTCCTCGAAGACTCTGGAGAATTCAAGCAAGGCAGTCAGTGCGCAAGAAAGACGTCCCTCAGCGACAGCCTCCAAAATCACAGCCAGAGGAATCCGAAGTATCAATTTCAGGCGCGCTTCGTGCACGTCGAACTCATCTTCCTTTAGCGATTTAACAATGTGGCAGACGATCCGAGAGACGCTCAAGCGCTCCTGCGGTCGCAAATCGGCCATCCTCGTCAATATCCATTCGCAAGTGTCGAAAAGGTCCTTAATGCCATCTCTACGCGCGTAGTAATTGAGCAGGCACATGTACATCCCCATGCCGGAAGCAATTTGCCCCTCCGCCATCTGAACATATGCACGCCGCCACGCCCTGTCGGCAGGCCAACTTCGCGCTTGAGCATAAGCACGTTCCATACTGGTTGCAGGTACGAAATCTTCCAGCAATCCAACACCTGAAAAGACAACGCTTTTCCTATCCTAACAAAAGGACGAGAAACGTGGCAGGGGTATGAAGGGCAATACTGTTCACTTAACCTGACTTTTTCTACGCCAAGCTATCGACAGTCTTCGAGGAATTTGCCCGTAGGGCGCCCATTGAGTTTAATATGAACGTGGGCATAGAGGAACATTGTTGAAAGACGTTGAATTGATATACCAGCAATGGGTGAAACCATTTTACATGCAGTTTTTGCACGGGAATTTCAGGCATCGCTGCCAGGCAACAGAGCCGTCTGAGGAGCGCGAAAGTCTGATCTTGAGTCTACACAATGCTATGAGTGAAATTACGCCTAGTATTGTAGATTGTCTCTTTGAACAAGAAGAGTGGCGTGCTCGGCTCACTGGTAGTTGGTTCTGCGCTTTGAAAGGCTGGTCGCAGTACCGCGAAATCATAGGACAGCGGCTGATTGAGAGCGAATGCTGCTTTGCAGGACAAGGCTATTGTGCAGCATTAGCCAGCTTCGAGGATCCGCTTAGCGCAGGATATCTTGGTGAGTATCTCGATATCTGGCTTCCACAATTGGATAAGTTCTACGATCAGCATTGGGCGATGCCGGCTCTGATTTGGATTGACGAACGCTGTGCAACTGACATTTCGGCCAAGTATCTCACCCCCGGCGGACTCTGGGATTGCTGGGCTGCGTCTTGGCCTGCCACTCGAGACACCGGCATTTACTCGCTCCAATCTTCAAAACGACGCTTCTATGACACACTGCAATGTGGAATCGATTTTTTCCGATGTTAGTCAACTAGCTTTTCACGCAAACACAGTTGCGCCAGTGCTCAGGAATTGTCCTTGATTTCACTCAATTTTGAGCGCTTTAAGACCGACGCCCAAAAGAACAATTAATCCAAGCAAGCTGATGCCGCCGCCCACGTACAGATAAATCGGCTCATAGCGAAACTCAATTGAATGTCTCCCTGACTCAAGTGCCAACCCGCGCAACACATAATTCGTTCGAATAATCTGCTGCGGTTTGCCATCCACCGTTGCTTTCCAACCCGGGTAAAACAAATCACTTAAGACGAGAAACCCCGCAGTGCTCGCTTCGGTGTCGACTTTTACGATTCTATTTTCCAGAGAAACGACCTTAGCAGCGCCGGAGAAATTCTCGACCTTCATCTCTTTTGCTGGAGCGACGAAACCCTCGGCCTTCATTCCGGCATTCGACAGCAAGGCAATTTTTCGAGGATCGAATGTTTCCCCGTCCGGCAGTTTTCCCCTTCTCACCGTGCCTACGACATCGGCATCCGGCAACAGGCGCGTTTCTCCAACCAGCCAGACTCTGGGCAGAGCGCGGGTGTTTTCATACAAATCTGCCTTACCGCACTCAGCTACTTTCTTGAAAATGGGCTGCCCGTCCATTTTGTACTCGTTGAGACGAACGTCGCCACGCGGGACGGTTAGATATTTGACAGCCAGTATGTCAAAGCCTCTGAAATCGGAGGTGAAAGTCCATGGCACGGGTAAAAAGCCACCTTCGGTTATGCCAAGGATTTCCAGATAACGAGTGTTCAACAGCGGTCCAAAAGCGCTGGCACTGGGAATGCCCCACAATCGAGACAAATTGGGCGGAGCTTCATCATCGCCGCCGGACACGCCGCGAACAGGCAGCAACCGCTGCCGAGTAGACAGCAGCAGGTCGCGGTATTTGGTTATCGGTGCCGGGATCTCTAAGGAGGAGACCGAAAGCGGCATGCTACGCCATTCACCAAACCAGCCCACAAATGCCAGATCGGCAATCGCCACTACCAGCAGTGCCGCTTTGAATGGGCGTGAATTTGGTTGGCGCAGCCAGATGAGAAACACAATCAAGGTTAAGACCGTTCCATACACAGGCACAAGAATGGCCGGATTCTCCCAGAAGGGAGGCATGTTTCCTTCAATAGAGGATCGCTCAGGAAGTTCGACTATCTCTTGCAGCATTTGAATGGAAAGAGAAATTGCGCCGAAGGCCAGGCAAAAGATGCTGGCTGCAAAAACGACAATGCGCCGTCTCATCAATTTCTCGTCCATCAGCCTGGAGAGCACCATACCGCAGACGATCGCAAAGGAGGCCGCAGCAAATAAGTAAAGAAGAGAAAGGGCGCGAAATGATCCAAAGGGCGGAATGTTGTAAAGCATCCAGGCCAAGGGCGTAGAATTTCCGAACGAGAGCAAGAAGGTGAGAGTGCCGACTGCCAGCCAGAACCATGTGATTGCATTGCTGCGCACGAGAAATAGCGATCCGAAGATGGTAATCATCGGCAGGACGCCCAGATAGAGAAAATGCGGTGGGCGAAAGTCGAGACCGAAGTAAGGAATCGTGAAATATGAACTGTTCATCGCCCCCAGGACAAATGGTGTTGCCAGTCCAATTGCTTGAATCGGGTGGCAACAGAAAGAAAGGAAGTCGATGAAAGCGAATTTGCTTCGCACACTGAATTTAGTCAATTCCCAGGTGGGCAGTATCTGAACCGCACCAATTGCCAGTCCGGCCGCCATGATGATAGCCACATTTCTCAGAAATGCCGACTGACCTTCCTTCATCGTCAGAGAGCGGAACACCGCATACAACACCATCAACCCGAGAATATAGGCAACAAACTGCATATGCCCATTGAGCACACAAAGCCCAAGAGCAGCGATTCCCGAGAAGAGCCAAAACAATGAATTATGTCTGGAGAGTTTTTCGATTACATAGATAATGGCCAGCAGGTAGAACATCGAATGCACGACCGCCGCATGTCGCATCTCAGAAACCATCGCGCCGGAAAGCGGGAATACGAGCGCCGAGATGATGGCTGGAAATCTCTTGCCGGTCAATAATCGAACATATAGATACAGAAAAACCGAGCACAGAGAATAGCCGCTCACCACATACAAATTCCAGCCGAAGGGAAGAGGCAACTTGCTCAGGACTATGGAAAGCGGATACCAGATTTGCGCCAGCGGGTCGGCATGAACCGGCCAGCCGGAGCACAAATTTGGCGACCAGACCGTTCGCTCACCCAGAAATGCCGGAAGGCTGAGCGTGCGATCGTCGTCCGGCGCCAGCAAGTGGCCTTGCAGCGCAACGGGGGCAAAGTAAAGGAAAAACAGTGCGGTAAAAGCGGCGTAGAGAATGCCAAAGTGCTTCAACTTTTGCAAGATCTTTGCTTTGTTGGCTGTAAGCATTCAGATCCTATTTCCCGGTTCCAAGAGTCGATTATAAACGTCCGCTTCTTTCGCTGCTGGAAAAGGAAAGAAAAGCAGCGAAATGTCCGGGTTCAAAGACCGGGCAGACTCTTAAGCAGATTGAAGCAATTGTCCAGGTTGAGGGCTTTGCCGGGCTGGCTCATTGAATAAATCAGCACCGTTTTTTTCTTCGGTATACTTCTGATGCAGCCCACGACCCCCTCATAGATATGACCGCTCTGGTCTTTCAAGACGCCCGTCATATAGAGCATTTTGTCTGGACCAATCTGCAAATCACCTTTGGTTTTCACATCTGTGAATTTGCATGCTGCGGTATCAGTGGTGATGCCGAAGTCATAAGCTCGATCCAACAATTGTTTTGTCTCTATTGCATCGGGATCATCCTGGAGATGGCAGAGAAACAAAGTCTTTTGCTGGTCTTCAGTGTGATCGACAGCCAGCAAAACCAGCTTCATCACATCGAGATCGACGCCGCAAGTATAGGCATACCCAGCCGGCAGCGGATCGGGAAAAGGCGCTACCTTGTCCGCACAGCGCTTCATGTTGGCTGGGTCCGTCGACATGATGACGATATTGCGGCAGTAAGTTATCGCCCTCGTCGTCGAAAAAAGAAAACTTCCGACAACGAGCAGCACGAGGGAGATCAGCACCTTAGACCAGAGCGGCAGAGATTTCTTTTCTTTGCTCATCTGACTTCCTCTTGCAGGGACGATGCCATACATCGCCCGGGCTGGGCATGGCCCAGTCCCTACGAAACCGCTCCAGTTTTACGCTCGTAATTCTCGAAGGTATTGGCGAGCAGCATCGCCACGGTCATCGGACCAACTCCACCGGGCACAGGCGTGATGAAGGCTGCCACTTCTTTTGCTTCTGCAAAGCAGACGTCGCCGGCGATTTTGCCTTTGCCGCCGTCTTCACCTTCTGAATGGTGAATGCCGACGTCGATTACTGTGGCGCCTGGTTTGACCCAAGAGCCGCGCACGAACTCGCGCTTACCCATCGCCACAACAAGAATTTCCGCTTGCTTGCAGACTTCGCTCAGGTTGGCGGTTTTGCTATGGCAAACAGTGACGGTAGCGTTTTTCTGCGTGAGCAGCGCCGCTACCGGCTTGCCAACAAGGTTGGAGCGCCCGATCACGACTGTGTTTTTACCGGACGGATCGATGCCGTAATGTTCCAACAGTTTCATCACACCTTTTGGCGTGCAAGGCGTGGGACCTTTCTTGCCGCAAAATAGCAAACCGAGATTGTAGGGATGCAATCCGTCGGCGTCTTTTGCCGGATCCAGATGGTCGAGAACATTGTCTGCCGAAAGCTTTCCAGGTAAAGGCAACTGCACTAGAATGCCGTCGACTCTATCGTCTTTGTTGAGTTTTTCAACACAGTCGATCAATTCTTTCTCGGTGACATCAGCCGGAAATTTATGAAAGAAGCTCTCAATTCCAGCAGCTTCGCACGATTTCACTTTGTTCTTTACGTAGAGGGCACTGGCCGAATCATCACCGGCGAGAATCACCGCCAAACCGGGGGCGCGTTTTCCCTTTTGAGTATGGCGCTCGATTTTTACTTTCAGCTCATCCTTAACCAGCTTGGCAAGCTCTTTGCCATCCATAAGAGTTGCAGCCTGTTGGTCCTTAAGCACTTCCGGCACTTCACACCCTCCCGCAGTCACCTGGCATAAGCTTACGGGGTCTTCGACCAAGTGGCCGGATCTAATAACAATTGATTGAGATCACTTAGAAACATTCAGGTGCTGGAAACTCTTTTGCATGTCGAGCGGCGGGGCTGCGGCGCCGTGGCGAGTCAGCTCAATGGACTGTCCGTCCGTGACGATACCAATAGGATAGAAGGGATTGTTTTTACTGCCTTCTTTGCGCCACTCGCCCCAAACATTAGCGTCAATACAGCCAACCAGCTCGTAGTCTTCGCCACCATAAAGCGCCCAGTCCATGGGGTCTGCGCCCGCTTCGGCGGCCAGCTTCTTGGTTTCTTCATGTATGGAAATCGAACTCAGTTCAATCCTCAGCCCCACCGAACTGGCCCTGGCAATCTGCAAAAGGGCGTCGGCAAGCCCATCTGACGCATCCATTAAGGCACCGGCAGATCCTGTTTTCCGCACCAGTTCCCAGGATTCGCTAAGACGAGGCAGGGGATGAACATGGCGGTTGATGGCGTAAGAGGCTGCCTGTGCGTTTTTTTCCCTGGCCACCGAGGCGGCATTCTCGTGAACCGCCCTGCCCGAGCTGCCCTTGTCCGTACACGCGGACAGCAAGCGAAAGAGCCCAGCCCGGCTGGCACCGAAGTCGCCTGTAGCAATCACCACGTCGCCCGCCTTGGCGCCGGAGCGCGTCAAGCAGCCGTTTTCGTGCACGTCGCCGATGACGGTGAGCGAGAGCATCAGCTTCTCGGCGGCTGCAATATCGCCGCCGGCGATGGTGAGGCGATATTGGCGCGCACAATCGGTGATGCCCTGATAAAGGCGGCGGAAGTCATTTTGGGAAAAACCCGGCGGAGCGCAGACAGTCACGAATAAATAGCGAGGGCGCCCGGCCATGGCGGCTATATCACTGAGATTGACGGCGACGGACTTCCAGCCAATCTCTTCCAGCGACATCAGGTCACGGCGGAAGTGAGTGTCTTCCACTAATGCGTCTGTTGAAACCAGCATCTGTGAGGCAATCAGGGCACAGTCATCGCCAATCAGATTGCCGCCCACCCAACTCTTAATTGAATCGATAATTTTTTGTTCGCCCGTGAGCAATTCGGCAAATGAAGACGCCGGTTTCATGATGCCTCCCGGCCCCAAGCGACCAAAGGTTAATAACAGATAAGATGCTACAATCAGGCAGTGAGGAATGTCCAGCAAAGCTGTATAAACGCCGAAATACAAGGGTTCAAGAAAGCAGCGGGCAGCTCCAAACAAGCCAGATTCGGGGAAAGTCAGCTAAAAGTCATCTAAGACGCAGTACCTGCAAAAATCATGGGCAATTCAATAGAGGGATAAAAATTGAGCGCGGTCGGAAATATCATCATCGGGCTAGTTCAGCTCCTCAATCTAGTCATTATCGTCTGGTGTTTGCTAAGTTGGTTTCCCAACATTCACTGGCATGAACAACCTTTTAGAACTCTCGATCGCATCGTGCAGCCAATCATCGCGCCATTCAGACGCCTGATTCCGCCGATTGCCAATATCGATCTGTCGCCAATGGTTGCCATTTTTGTGCTACAAGCAATCATGATGGTTGTGAGAAACTTCTTTCAGTGATCTCCCAGCCTTAGTGGTTCTTGGGTTATGTGATGCTCACCAGAAGGTCTTTCCTCTTGGGCTCGCTCGTGAGTTGGGCGGCCGCCGGCGAAATTTTCGATCCTGTTTTAGGTTTGCCCAAGCTTAAGGGCAAGCCTGTTGTCGCAACCGGCCCGCGCACGATTGCCCGCGCCGAGTGGCCGCCGGCGATTCTTCCGGATTTCGCCTCTGTCGCCAACCCTCAAGGTTTTTGTCTCTTTTGCGATGAATTCGGGCGCATGTCAGTGGTTGATATCCGGCGTCCGGGCAACCCCAAGACTCCGGTCAAGGTGGCAGGCGAGTTGTCCGGCTTGGGCAAGCGCGTCATTGATTTTACTTCCTTCGGCCCGCGCGCCTATGCTCTGGTCGCTCTCAATTCCGATCCGGCTGATTTGCAATTGCATCTCATCACTGTAAACGTCACGGCTTTCACAGCACCATCGGTGATGTCTAAAATTCCGATGAGCGATTATGCAGAGCTGACGTCAATTTGTGCCACGAGCGATCTGGTTTGCGTGGCCGGCACGTCATTGTCTGGCGAAAATCTGGTCAATCTCTATCAAGCCCCTATCAAAGGAAGAGCCACTGACCCCACATTGCTTTCCGCCTTCTCAGTTACATATCCGGTGTCGGCCATCGACATTCAGGATCGCCTCATGACCATTCTCAGCTGTGCGCCCCAGGCCCCGGTTTCACAGTTGGATATCTACAATATTGCCTACCCCCGCTCTCCGCAGGCGAAAGAGCCGATTAAGCTGGACGGCGAGTTCAAGCGCATGGCGCGTGTGCGCTCGACAGTGGTAGTGAGCGGACGTCCCCTTTTACAAGAAGGCCGGCTGGCCAATGCCTGCGAAGCACGCACCATCTTTCTCGACCCTACACCACATGCGGTATCATCGCTTACTCTGGAGCCGCTCACTTCTGTTTTGAGCACATCGGCTCAGCGAGACCGTTATCTTGTGCTGGGTGAGTCAAAGCAAGGCAGAAAAGTGCTCTCTCTGGTGGCTTCCAAAACTGGCCAACTGGTAAGAGAGCAGGTAGTAAACTTGCCGGCTCCCAAGGGCAGCTACGGGCTGCACGCCAGCATCATCACCAAGGACCGCAATGCCTATGTTTCCTCGGGTTGGGCGGGCGTGGAAATGCTGACCAGCGGCAAGGACGGCTGGGCGCCTGTTTACACTTATTCGATTCCGCGCCTGCCGGCTTCAGGAGTGGCCAGTTGGAACAACATGGTCGTATTGGGCGGATCTGATCTGAAGCTTTACGACATCTCCAACCCGGACAAGCCGAGCCTTGTTTCAACGCAAGACCTGCCCACGGCCATAAAAGCCATTGTCGGCGCCGGCAGCTATGTGCTCTGCCTGTCCAAGGAAGGCGTTGTACTGCGCAAGATGGACAAGCTTTCGGAAATAGCCGCCACACTGAAGACTCAGGGCATTCAGCTTTGCTACGACTCGATTGAACAAAAGGCGTTTGTAATCACGGAGCAAGAGAAAAAATCGATAGCGCAAAGACTGAAAGTTTATTCCAATAAATTGGAAGTGGAAAAAACCATCGATCTGCCCAAGGGTGTCAATCGTGGGGTTGCCCAGGGTGGTTTTATGCTTTGCTCTTCCTTGAACGATCTGTATCTTTACGGCTGCGCCGACAATGTTGAGCAGATCTCGACCAGGCATTTTGAAAATCTGGCCCCGCGCGACTTCGCCTTATCCGAAGAGTATGTGATTGCCACCTTCGTCGATCAACAAACCAAGGGATTCTTTCTTGTTCTTTCCAAAGATCAAAAAGACATGCGCGTACTCGGCTCCGTCGATCTGCCTCACGACGGCACGGCTGTAGCCGTTCAAGGCAAACGGGCCATAACAGCCGGACGCACACCGGAAGGAAAGAGTGTGGCCGCCATCGTCGATTTCACCACCCCTTCTGCACCACGGGTGGTGATCACCATGCCGGTCGTAGAATCGGCTTCGGCAATTTCTATAAAAGACCGCATGGCAATAGTCGTCGGTCGCGGACTGGAACTACTCTCAATCATGTGAGCGAGGTCAATGAAAGCACCAAGTCTTACTTTGCAGATTTTCATCGGACTGACTGCCGGAGTGGCGGTAGGAGCACTGTTTCCACAAGTAGGAACAGCCCTTCATCCGGGCGCCGACATATTTCTGCACCTGATCAAGACAATCATCGCGCCGCTTGTTTTTGCCACGCTTGTGGTCGGCATAGCCGGAATGGAAAGCGCGCATTCGCTGGGCAGATTGAGTTTCAAATGCTTCCTTTATTTTGAGGTGGTGACGACTTTCGCCCTGGCGATCGGCCTTATGCTGGTCAATCTATTGAAGCCGGGTGCCGGCATGATGCAGATTCAATCGGCGACCAATCTTACCGAGCTGGCTGCCAAACAACCCTCGGTTTCTGAATTGATCGTGCACATCTTTCCCACCAGTGTCATTGATTCAATGGCGCGCGGCGATGTTCTTCAAATTGTCGTTTTCTCGATTATCTTTGCTCTGGCCGTGTCTGCAACCAAAGCGACGATGATTCTGGATTTGTGCCAGAGTCTGGCTAATGTCATGTTCAAATACACCGGCTACGTAATGAAATTCGCTCCCATTGGCGTCGCCTGCGCCATGGCTGCGACAGTCGGTGAGCACGGCTTGAGTGTCCTTATCCAGCTGGGCAAATTGGTCGGCACGCTCTATCTGGCGCTGGTCGTATTCATTACGTGCGTTCTTTTGCCAATTGCGCTTTTCGCCAAAATTCCTCTCAAGAGATTCGTGCGTGCAGTCAAAGAACCGTTTTTCATTGCATTTTCTACAACCTCAAGCGAAGCAGCCCTGCCGAAGGCGCTGGAAGCTATGGAATCAATCGGTGTGCCCAGAAAAATCGTCAGCTTCGTCTTACCTCTGGGCTATACGTTCAATTTAGACGGAACCACTCTCTATCTTTCACTGGCGTCTGTTTTTGTTGCCCAGGCAGCCGGGGTCAATCTTTCCATCGAGCAGCAGGTCCTGATGATGCTGACGCTTATGCTGACAAGCAAGGGCGTGGCTGCTGTGCCGCGCGCTTCCCTGGTGATTCTGGCCGGCACGCTTTCTTCGTTCAATTTGCCGCTTGCCGGTATTGCCCTGATTCTGGGCGTCGACACTGTAATGGATATGGCCAGGACCTCGGTCAATGTGCTGGGAAACTGTCTGGCATCCTGCGTTTTGTCCAGATGGGAAGGCGAATTTGACGATACTAAAGACAGCATAAATCCTGAAGCGGGCACCACTTGTGATCTTTCAGGCTATGCCCCGGCGCCGGCAGAAGCGGTGATTTCCGGCGGTGAGCACCAGCCTATGACGCTTTCCGGTCGGCAGTAAAGGTCTCAACTCCCCGAGACGACCTTGCCTCATCACTGGGAGCTTTTCGGGGTTAAGACTGAACTTTTGCGATTTCACTATGTATTTATCTTGGGCTCGTCCCAAGGGGATCTTTTTCGGGTAAAAACGGGATAGAAAAGATATTTATAGGGACGGGATCAATTTGAGTGAGTTTTGAAAGTCGCTTTTTAATTCACCGACCGCATCCTTTGCACCATGTCAATTGCATAAAGCCACTGGAGGCTAAATGACTACCGCTACATCTAAAAAGAAGTTTCCGCGTCTCACCTCTCAGGCGTTCGAACATCCCGCCGACAAAGCGGCGCTCACGGCCCTGAAGAAGATACCCGTCTTGGACGTCGTTCTGCGTAAATTCTTCGAGCTGGGATTCGAGAAGGTTTTCCGCATTCAAATGATCGGTCAGGCTGTGCACGTCACGCCCAAGCAATGCCCGAAGATCTATGCCATGTTCCGTGAAGCCTGCGACATTCTCGATGTCCACGAGCCGGACCTCTTCCTCGTCTCCAGCCCTTACGTAAATGCTTTCACATTTGGCGCCGAGCGCCCCTTTATTGCCATTCACTCCGCTCTGGTCGACCTGCTCACTGAAGAAGAGTTGATGGGCGTGCTCGGACACGAACTGGGACACGTCAAATGCGGACACGTACTCTATCGCAGTATTGCCGTTTTGCTCTATGAATTGGCAAAGAGCATGGGCATGGCAAGACTCGCTTCTGCAGGCGTTGCCGTGGCCTTATATGACTGGTTCCGCAAAGCGGAAATGTCAGCCGACCGCGCCGAATTGCTCGTCACTCAGGACGTCAACGTTTGCTTGCACGTGCATATGAAACTATCGGCCGGATCAAAATGCATCTATGACCAAATCGACCCGAAAGAATTCCTCAAGCAGGCCGACTCTTATGAAGAGCTCGACTACAGCACTCTCAACAAAGTGTTCAAGCTCTTCAACGAACTCTGGCTGACGCACCCTGTGCCTGTTTACCGTGCCAAGGAAATCAAACTCTGGTCGGAAAGCAAACAGTACAAAGAAATTCTCGCCGGTCGTTATCCGACTGAAGAAGCCGGATTGGGATTGCGCCCGTGCCCGCACTGCGGTTCCAAGATTAGCCCCTCTTTCTTCTTCTGTCCGGACTGCGGCAAAAATTCCCGCGTCTAAGTAAAAACAGCACTTTTGCAACTTTTCTTGAGGGGCGCAGACAATGCGCCCCTTTTGAGTTTGCACAACATAAGAGCGAAATTTCGCACAAGAAAGCCGGCTCAACTCAAGCCGGCTTTCCACTATCTTTCATTGTCACAACTGACGGACTGCCTGTCTCAACGGCTGGGCCGCTAAGCGTCAGTTTCTTTAGTTGCCGTTTGGTTCTACATCGACAACGTCTTCGTCTGCTGACGAACTGGCCTTCTTCATTGATTCACCGCAGCTTGGGCAAAACGCTTTGTCACGGGCGGCAGGGGCATGGCAGTTCGGACATTCGTAGCCGGGAGAAGCGTGGAAACCAGCGCCCTTCTCCGATTTCTTGGAAGTCGGCACTTCCGTATCAACCTTCAAGCTGTCCAGTTCAGCTTGCAAAATCTGCATTTCACTTTCGTAGCCGGCCACTTCATTGGCTTTGTCCTTGAGTACGTCATCAGCGATTTCTTCGCTTTTTACGTATTTATCTGTGACCAGACGGCCAATCTCAAGGAGTTTGCTCGTTTTTTTCTTCTCCAGCTCGCGAATTTGATTTTGCAGGTTGAAGCTCTGCATCATCTCCTGACCGCGCGCCTGAACACGGCTGACTTCTTTGCCTATCCCCTGGACAACGTCATCTAATAATCCCATTGCGTCTTCTCCCTTAGAAAACTGCCGGCTCTTTGGTCCTGCTTCTTGAAATTCGAAATCAAACTCCCAAAAACTTCATGCCCGCAAGATAGGCTGAAACGTCAATTGATCACCTATCTTTATAGGTTTCTTCAGCTTTATAACTAGTTTTATAACCGACTCAAACTTTCATTGCCTCAGGACTTTCCCTGGAAGAGACTTTCCCTCGTGATTCCAGGAGCTTGCCAGTGTCCTTGTATTTCTCCAGCTGGTCTACTGGTGCCAATCTGTGTCCAGCTGCTTTTAATGTGTGTCCACTAGCTTCTTAGTTGAAGTTTTTTTTTCAGGCGGCAGCTTTGTTTTCGGCTCTTTGTCCGAATGACCATTGCCCTTGCCATCCGGAGTTTCCTCTTTAGTCTTGCCGAGTTCAGGATTAATCGCTTTCTCTTCGGCAAATTCGGTCAGGTGAGTACTGTTGTCTTTGTTGGCGACATGGACCCGGTTGCGACCATTTTGTTTGGCAGCATAAAGCGCTGCATCTGCTTTTTGGAAAAGCTGATCGGGGTCGTCGGCATGGTCTGGATAACTGGAAACACCAATTGACGCGGATATATTGCCAGGTCCTTCGATATGGACTTCGTTGATCATGCGCCGGATCCGCTCAGCGATCTGTTCGGCCATGTCCAGTTCGGTGTTGGGAAGCAGGACGCAGAACTCCTCTCCGCCATATCTAGCCGCCACGTCACTGACGCGCGATGATTGTTTGAGCAGCTTACCGATGCTGGCAATGGCATCGTCACCGGACTTGTGTCCATAAGTGTCGTTGATTTTTTTCAAGAAATCGAGATCGATCATGACCAGCGAAAGTGGCTCGCTATAGCGCCTGGCCCGCTCGAATTCACGGCTGAAGGACTCGTTGAAACTGCGCCGATTGGCGACGCCGGTCAATCCGTCAGTCACTGCCTGCCTGGCGATTTCCTGGTGCAGGTCGGCGTTTTCGATGGCCACTGAGAGATTGTCGGCCAGCGATCCGATCAGCGAAATATCGTCGATGCTCCAGTCTCTGGGCTCGGCGCAATCTTGCAAGAACAAAGCTCCCAGCACGCGCTCGCGCATGATCAAGGGCACTATTAAACCGGAGCGAATACCCAGGTGTTTCAAAAAACTGCGATCATAGGTTATGCGCGAGTCCGTATCTGGATCGCCGATGTCCTGCGGCGCTGTTTTGCTCAAAGCTTGCCTGGCAAATTCAAAGCCGGCATCAGAGAAAAACAGCTCCTTTACAGGCGTTACAGATTCTTCTGTAAATTCGGAGACATCCAGCTGATCGATTGAATCTATAGAACGCAATACTAAGCAACGGCTGACCGTAAAGGTCTCACCAATTTTTTCAACTGTGGTATCAAGCACTTTCTGGATGTCCACAGAACTGCGAACGAAGTTGGAAATCCAGTAAACAAGCCTTTCGCGCTCGACGTGCTTGGTACGGATGCTGTCGCGAATGGTCACATCGTGGATGAGCTTCATCGTCTGCTCTTCCAGCATGCCTGTCTTTTCTTCTATCTCTTCATAACTGGAGCGCAGCCGCTCGTTTTCACGACTCAGCTCGGCGTGATCCCAGGCGTTGCTCAAAGCCAGCGCCATCGGCAGGTCGGCCAGAGCCAGAGTAATTTCTTCAGGCTTGACGTCCGGTGCAGAAATCAAAAGGCAGGCGCACAGCTCATGACCTCTGTGAATCTGGTGGCAATAAACGGGAAGCATGGCTTTGGGCAAATCGACATCCAGAGCATCGAAATTGACCTCAAAGGTTTGATTGTCTGAAGCTTCGAATTCTTCGCAAAAGACTTCGCCGACGACGCTCAGGTCTTTCTTGCCGTCGCCGAACCAGAACCTGTCACTCAAAGCGTCCATATCGCGGTCGAAAAGTACCACTCCGACCGCTTTTGCGCCGGTCAATTCGGTGACGATCGCGGCTACGACGCCCGATAAGTCCTCCAAATCCAATACGGACAGGAGTCTTATCTGCTGCAGATAGAGGTCTTTAGCTGACGACATATGTATAAATGTGCCCCTTTGGGATTTAAAACAATCCCATTACCAGCTCTGAGCCGATTTCTGGCGACAGCCCGGCTCTTAGAATGCTACTGAACCTGGCCTGCCAAGCCTAACCCTCTTACGGGACTATCCTAAACCGCAGTGCGGCCCGCCCATCTTCCAGCTACAATTAGCCTGTAAGCGCAAGGTGCGTAATGGAGATGAAAAGCCATGCCCGTGATAAATACAGGCAAAAAATTCGGAGGTTTCGGAGGCAAAGGCAGCAATGCCGACACTGTCGAGCGATTGGTTGCTGGACTTTGTTACATGACCCTGGGTCTGGCCGGGCTGATTTATACGATCATCCAGGGACGCTATGCCCGCACTAATTTTTTCCGATTTCATTTTCTGCAAAGCATCCTTTTGGGCATTTTCGGCATGCTTCTCAACTGGACTTCCTCTATTTTTGTGCAAATAGTAGGCGGCATCTTGCAGATGATTCCGGGGATGGGTCCGCAAATGATTATGTTCTTGCCGGCAGGCGTGGACATTATCCTGCGCGCCGGAATGCTTTTGCTCCTCTACGGTTTGGTAATGGCACTTCTAGGCAAGGAAGCGCCGATTCCCCTGGTTTCAAACATAGTCCGCCAGCAATTGCGATAAGGATGCGGCTTATAACAAAGCAGAGAGAGAAACAAAGCCGGGCATATTAATCTTGTCGCCGTCTTTCTCTCATGAGCCTTTCCTGTGGAGCCTCAACACACTCTACACATAGACATTCTTGTAGTGCTGCTCCTGGTGGCATCGGCGGTGGCGATTGCCGTCAAATGGGTGCGCGTGCCTTACTCGATTGCGCTTGTAGTAGTCGGGCTGGCGATCGGCGTTTGCCAGGTTCTGCCGCCCATCGAAATGACGCCCGACCTGATTCTTCTGGTCTTTCTGCCCGCTCTATTATTTGAAGCATCGTGGAACCTCAACCTGGACGAGCTCAAAGCAAACTGGCGATCGATAACCATATTAGCCACCTTCGGAGTGTTGATTTCGATGGCAGTGGTCGGCGCTATCATGCACGCCTACGCCGGCATGGCCATCGGAGCCGCCTATCTTTTCGGAGCCCTGATTTCGGCTACGGACCCGATATCGGTTTTGGCACTGTTCAGAAAGATCGGAATGGATAAGCGGCTGACCATGATCCTGGAAGGCGAAAGCATCTTCAATGACGGAACAGCCGCTGTCTTGTTCAACTTGATCCTGGCCATGGTAATGTCTCAATCCGCCTTCTCCGCAGGTGCGACCGCGGGCCACTTCCTCATGGAAGTAGCAGGCGGGGTGGCGGTCGGCTCGGTGCTCGGCATGGCGGCATCGACCATTACTCGCTATTTCAACGACCACTTGCTGGAAATTACGTTGACCACAATTCTTGCTTACGGATCATTTCTTGTGGCCGTGCAGTTGCACGTCTCACCTGTTATATCGGTTGTAGCGGCAGGCATCGTCATGGGCAATTACGGAAGCAGGAAAGGAATGTCTGCCACCACGCGCCTGGCCGTCAACAGTTTTTGGGAATATGCCGCTTTTGTCGTCAACTCGCTGGTTTTTCTCTTTATTGGACTGCAGGTAAAACTTGAGTTGCTGATGAAATACGGTAACGTGATTGGCATTGCTATCCTGGCAATTCTTGTGGCGCGGATTCCCGTTGCATACTTACTGCCGACTCTGTGCTCCTCGAAAACATTGCCGATACCTCTAAACTGGCAGCACATCCTCTTTTGGGGTTCGTTGAGAGGTTCTTTGTGCATGGCTCTAGCATTGAGCTTGCCATTCGAATTTCCCAATCGAGAGGAATTTATCATCACCACATTTGGTGTCGTTCTTTTTACTCTTTTGGTTCAAGGTCTGACCATCGAGCCACTGGTAAGAATACTGGGAATCCGCCCCGCCAATCAAAAATACAAACAATATCAAGCCCTGAAAAGCCGTCTCATAGCGGAAAGTGAAGCGATTTCAGCGCTGAAATCCTTGAAGAAACTTGGGCATATTTCGCCCAGCATTTTTCAGGAATTGGAAAAAGAAATCATCGATACACAACAGGTGCTGCAAAACCAAATCGAAGATTTACACCTGGAAGATGCTTCGGTGAAAGAACTAGAATTGGAAGGAGCACGCCTGCATATTCTCGATGTAAAAAAGGACACAATCAAGCAGCTGCTGCGGCAAGGCACGATCGGCGACGAGCTGGCCGAACAAATAGAAGCCGACCTCGATTCAAAAGCGCTGGCGATTATGTCCCAGGAAGACGAACACCGCGAACAAATGGAAAATGCACTGGCCAGGATTTCTGAGGCAGAAATATCTGAAGCGAAGGACGCTAAAGAATCTAATGCCTTTACCAAAGAAGAGACTACAAAAGTCGCTCAAAGCGAAGATGGCTGAATTGGCGCCCTACTAAGCTGTCAGCGATTTGCGCTTTTCCAGAAAGGCTTTGAATATGTGCGGAGCATCAGTGATCACTCCATCCAATTGCCAATCTACCGCCATCGTCCATTCCCTGGCCGTGTTGATGGTCCAGGCATTGACTATCAAGCCGGCTTCATGAGCCTCTTCCACTGCTTCTCTTCGAAGCGAGCCAAAACAAGGATGCCAGTACTGGGCACCTATTTGTTTGGCCAATTCGACGACATTTACGAACAATGCATCAGCCAGAAGCGCAATCGCCAGTCCTGAATCTTTCTCTTTCAAGCTGTACATCAATCTGTGATCGAAGGAGCTGACTATAATCTTGTCGCGATGCCCGTAATCTTGCAGCAAGTCGATCAGATCGTCCTCGATGCCTGGATATTCTATGGGCGTGTTTTTCAATTCGACATTCACAAAAGCGCGTCCGTCTACAAGATCTAAAACGTCTTTCAAAAGTGGAATTCGTTCGCCTTTGAAATTGACTCTGCCGGCATCTTCATATTCATCATGCCAGAAACTGCCGGCATCAAGCCTTTTCAGCTCATCATAAGTTATCGCTTCCACCAGTCCGACACCATTTGTGGTGCGGTTCACTTGCTCATCATGAATGACAACAAGCTCGCCGGAAGCACAACGCTGGACATCCAACTCCAGTCCTTCCACGCCTATATCCAGGCTCATTTTGAAGGCGACAAGAGTATTCTCAGGCGCCCAGTGACGCCCACCCCGGTGCGAAATATTGGCTGGCTGCGCTTTCGACAACTCTAAATCTCAACCACCTTCTGGGGTCGCAGAAGACCGAGTTTAACAGTGACGATCAAATTGGGAGGGCTGACCAGAATCTTCTCCAGCGGAAGCTCCACTCCATGCTCGACGGCAACTAGCCCGACAATGTCGTTGAGAAGCAATTTGCCTCTCTCACTTGTCACCTTGAAGGCGATCATTTCCTTCTGCTTAATCAAGTATTGACCCCATTTTTCAACAGCAGCATGCTCGTTGATGATGTTGATCACATCAGACTTGCGGGCAATCTCATGCACGTGGGAAGCCAGTACGCGAATCAGTCCGGGTATTTTTTCCGCATCGCCAAAGGCGCCCAACAAAACGCGGTTGACTATAAGGCCAGGCAAGGACGAGTCTTCCGGATGGCTATGCAAAAAATTGATTACACCTGAAAACGGATCGCTTGCTTTATTGAGGAATCTCGTCGCTGCTTCAATCAGCTCTTGTTCTTTGCCTAAAAGTTTCTGCGCAAGTGGCCCAATGGCAGATTCGTCGCGACAGCAGTTACAGCTCACTGAAATTACCTCTTAAATGCGGTGCTTATGACTTCAAGATTCCCAATAATCGGGAGTTGTCACTAGGTTTGACAGGCAAAAAACACATTTTAGGAGGCTTGCCTGTTTATTTATTATGCGTCGCTCACCTGAGGTATCCCGAAAGCGTGGTTAGGCTTGGCTGAAGACCGATCGCTCAAGGAAAGGTGATAAATCAAAAGCGCACATTAACAATTGCTAACACGGACGGCTGATAATTATTGCAAACTGACCAGCGAATCCCTGGGTCAACTGGTCAAAACCACAGCCAGGCTTGCCTTAGCAGTCTAAAAACTGAACCGATAACGGTTCAGTTTCGAAAATCGTTTCCAACCGTCGTCGGTTTTACGGCAAAGTTTCTAAAATAGGCTATCCAAAGATTTCAAAGCGCCCGACCATAAATAGGTAAGACATGAGTCCAAACGAAAAGCGCCAGATTGCAGCGATAATCCCGGCCCGCTATCAGGCCAGCCGCTTTCCGGGAAAACCTCTGGCTAAGATTGCCGGAAAGACGATGATTGAGCGGGTTCACGAGCAAGTGAAGAAAGTGAATGGGCTGGATCGCGTGATTGTGGCCACCGATGACGAGCGGATTCGGGCGGAGGTCGAGCGTTTTGGCGGCGAATATGTGATGACTAGAAGCGATCATCCTTCCGGCACGGACAGATTGGCTGAGGTGGCCGAAAAACATCCCGAGATTGATGTGATCGTAAATGTGCAAGGTGATGAACCGCTCATCGATCCAAAAGCCGTTGAGCAAGCTTTCGCGCCATTTCTAAAAGACAAGAATTTGCAGATGGGCACCCTAGCCTGGCATATAAAAGTCGAGCAAGAGGCGCTCAGTCAGAATGTAGTCAAAGTCGTGGTCGACAAGAATGATTTTGCCCTCTACTTTTCGCGCTTGCCTATTCCCTTCTATCGAGATGATCGGCGCTTCGAAGAAAGAAAGTATTTGGGTCATGTGGGGCTGTACGTATACAGTCGCGACTGCCTCTTGAAAATCGCTGCTATGAGCCCGACTCCTCTGGAGCAAAGCGAGACGCTCGAACAATTGAGAGCACTTGAAAACGGTATTCCCATCAAAGTGTCCTATATCGAAGGTCGCTCCTTGGCTGTAGATCTGCCCGAAGACGTCGAGAAGGTGGAGCGCGCCCTCAAGGTTTTGCGCACTTAAGGCAACACCTGTAGAATCTCTCCTAGGATCAATTTCTTTGGAACTGACAAAAACCTTCATCCAAGCTCACTTCCTTCAGGTCACTAATAGATATGCTCAACCGCCGCGCCCAATCCAGATTTCTCATTGCTGCTGTCTCGATGGTGGCACTTATGCAAATTGCACCGCCGGCACAAGCGGGTCGCAATGATTCGCGTGCTCCGCGTTATGCACCGGCCATCGCTCCTTCGCGCATGGCCCCGGGCAAATTGATGGAGCCGAAGAATCTGCCGGAATTTGCCGAGCATTCTTATTCGTCTACTGAAGGCACTCGCATCGGCTCGGACGACGGTCCGGGCACAGCCCTCAAAATTGGTGCGGAGTCCACTACTTTGCCTACAGAAACCCGCTTGAAACTGGTTTTGGAATGCATGGTAGACGCCAAAGCCAGCAAGCCCGGCGACATTTTTGAAGCGCACGTCAAAGACGATCTGGCGGTCGGCACTCAACTGCTTTTGCCCCGCGGCAGCCTGGTGCGTGGACGAGTCGTGGAAGTGACAAAACCGCGTTTGATCAGCCGCGCCGCCAAGATTGGCCTCAAGCTCGATCAGATAGTCACTCCCACAGGAGAAGTTATACCGCTGGATGCAGCGCTCGAATTTCGCAAAGGGACAAGCAACGAAAAAGGCCAGCTCGATCCAGGCACCGGCTTTGGTAGCAGAGTGTCAGGCAGCGTCAAGTCGGTGGCCGGTATCAATCCTGATGGCTCCAGAAATGGCGCCCTCATGGCCGCCAATATTGCCACTCTGGGCGCCCCGGCGGCAGCCACTTTGATTGGCAGTTCGGCAGTGGCGCTCTTCCGCTCCGGAGATAATGTCAGCCTCAGTCCTGGACAGGAGTTGGAAGTGCTTCTCACTCAGGACCTCGGACTGCAGGTCAACTAATTAAATTGCTTGGCGTTTCTACTCGATGATTTCTATTCGCTCGATCAGTTTCGATACTTCCGATTGGATTCAGCTTGAATCAAGTGAAACATGCGTGACCTGGCACAATGACAGGCGCGAAGTCCTTTTCCTGCACTACTTTCCGATTCGACCGGATATACCTTGTTCTTTGAACGACTTAGTGACACTGCGCGATTCTTACCGGCGCGGGGTTTCTCAGTCGGGCGGCGGGCTTGTTTCGGTCAACGTTGTGCGCGTGCAGGGATTGCTCGGAACCCGCACTATATTTAAGTTTCCCCAGCAGCCATCCGGCATTGCTTATGTCGCTTCCCTGACATTTCCGTTTCGCGATTTCAGTTTCGTGATCAAATTGCAGTGTCCGGAAAACGGGCCCACCGGTACTAGAGAAGCGATTGTCTTCGAAAAGTTGATGCAGGCTGGAGAAATTTCTCTGTCAAAAGAAACCGGCAACCCTGTGGGCTGGTCGCGCGATCCTTATGAACCGAATCTGGTGGCGGGAACACAGATGACTCTGGCTGAAGAAATAAAATACGATGAAATGTTTCCGGATCATCCACTGTCACGCGCACGCGGATTTCTCACGCGCGTGGCAAACAGCATTACCTTCTCGCCGGAAGTCCTGAATTCAACGACATTTCCAAGCTAGCCCTGAGCAAATTAAGAAGGGACAACCTTCTTCTTCATCATCGAGTGCACCGAATTGAGATTTTGCGCAAAGGTCTTATTGGCTGGTTCGAGCCTGATTGCTTTATTGAACTCTTCTGCAGCTTCCTCTAAATAATTGCGCTTCTGATAGATGACGCCGAGATTATTGTGCACCCAGGCATTTCTGGGCGCCAGCTTGACGCAGGCTTTCAGCTCACCAAGCGCCCCTTCGAGGTCGCCCTTCTCAATCAAAAGATTGGCAAGGTTGTAATGCGGATCGACTTTGTAGAAATTGATCTCGATAGCTTTTCTGTATTCTGATTCCGCTTCATCCAGTTCGCCGGTCTTCTTGAGCAGCACACCCAGGTTTACGTGCGCTTCAGTCATGTCCGGCTTGAATTTGACCAAACGCCGATACTTGCGAATCGCCTCATCATTGCGCTCTTGAAGCTGCAAGGACAGGCAACCTACATACATGGCGTCCCAATATTGCGGATTCAGTGCCAGCGCCTTATTCACTTCGGTCAAGCAAGCTTTGTATTGCTTCTGAGCAAGCAGATCTTTGGCCAGCAGGTAATGCTTGTGCGGATCAACACTGGACGCCTCTTTCGGCTTTTCGGGCAACTCCAATTCTTTGTTGTCTTCCAGGACCGAGCGATCCGTCTTCTCTCCCGGCAGTTTACGGCCTCTCTCTTCGCTGTCGGGCCGTGCTTCTTCAGAATCTGCCGATTCTTCCTCTGCGCCCTCGGACATATTTTTTCGAGGGGACTTTTCGCTTGCGCCCATCTCGCTTTCTTCCTCATCACCTTCGGTGACGTCGCTGCCTGGCTTGGGCTCACTCTCAGCTGACTGTTTGGACTCGGGTGGCGCTGATTTCTTCGCATCAGGCTTGACCGACTTCTGCAAACCGGGTGCCACTGGCTCTTCTTCCTCGGATTGCGAGTCTTGAGCCTGTTTTGCAGCGGGGGCTGCCGCTTTTTCCTTATTCTTCTTGCCAAAGAACGGCAATTTGGGCAGCGCCTGAGCTTCTGGGCTCATCCCCAACAAGATCAACCCACAAAGACCCAAAACATAGTGACTGGCTATTTTCCTGCTCATACTGACCTTCGCCAATAAGTGAAGGGACTACTGTAGCACTCAAAAACTATATAATACCTACTTGCTGCCACCGGTTTGGCCGGGGAGCCAATTCCAAAACCAAGGTACTGGCTCGCTTTCAGGCGACAGCACCGAAAAGAATTACACAAAAGTTAGATATACAGCCGCTATCTGCAGCAAATTAGAGACAAAATCTCCTATGCGTCTTTACAAAAAACACGATTTTCCGGGCAAGCTCTTCGTAGTTGAAGGTGTAGACGGCTCCGGAAAATCAACTCAGCTTGACCTTTTACGCAATTGGCTGGAATCCAAAGGTGAAAGCGTCATTTTCACTGAGTGGAATTCCTCTACCTTGATCTCCAAGACGATCAAGCAAGCAAAACGCTCAAACAGCTTGATTCCTGTCACTTTCAGCATTCTGCACGCCACCGATTTTGCCGACCGCCTGGAAAACATCATCATTCCGGCGCTCAAGGCTGGTCTTTTCGTACTTGCCGATCGTTATTGCTTCACGGCCTTTGCCCGCGATGTTTCACGTGGCGTCGACAAAGAGTGGGTGAGAAACCTTTATGGCTTTGCAATCAGACCGGACGGCACCTTTTACTTTCAGGTGCCTGTCGAAGTGTCGCTCGGGCGCATCAACAATATGCGCGCGCCTGGCTTTTACGAATCAGGCATGGATCTTGGGCTTTCCAGCGATCCGCGCGAATCGTTTCGCATTTTCCAATCCAATATCATCAATGAATACGACAATATGGTCGAGGAATTCGAATTCCACGTAATGCCAGCCACCAGGACCATTCACGAGCAGCAGATTATGTTTCGAGACAAAGTCGCCAGCTTGATACATAAATAAAGCGTATTTTAGAGGCGGGAGTAAAGCCCAACATGAAAAACGAAAACAGCACGCCAAAGCCACCCGAACGGGTCAAGCACAGCTATCCTGGAAAGCTGATCGTAATTGAAGGCACCGACGGAGTTGGACGAACAACCCAATCCGAATTGCTGAAAAACTGGCTTGCCGTCGAGGGCTACGGCGTTACTGTCACAGGCTGGAAGTCTTCGGAACTGATTTCCACAGTAATTGAAAAAGCAAAATCAAAGAACGCTCTCAATACAATCACGTTTTCTCTGCTTTACGCGACAGATCTGGCCGATCGATTGAACAACATTATTGTGCCGGCCTTGAAGGCAGGGCTAATGGTGATCTGCAATCGCTATTCTTATACAGCCTTCGCCCGCGACGTCGTGCGCGGAGCCGACCCTCAGTGGGTGAGGAAGTTGTACGGCTTCGCCTGCGAGCCGGACCTGGTTTTCTACCTCAAAATGCCGCTGGATCCCCTTTTGCGCCGCATCATCACCACCCGCGGCAGTCTCGACTTCTACGAATCAGGTCGCGACATCGGCATGTCTACAGACCTATATCAATCGTTCAAGCTTTATCAATCGCAAATTATGTTCGAATACGAGCAAATGATGGCCGAATTCCCCTTTGTCGTTGTTTCAGCAGACGAAGCCCCAGACAAGATTCAGCGCACACTGCGCCAGCACGTAGGCAAAATTCTGGACAAAGAAATAAAGTCCGAAGCGATGCTGATTGTCTAGCTGTAGGAGCGCCGCATGGCGTCACCACTCTAAGAATCTTTCTGAGCGGCTTCTTCGCTACGGTTTTCCAAAAGCATGGTTACAGGACCGTCGTTGACCAGCTCCACCTTCATGTCGGCGCCGAAAGCCCCGGTTTCGACTTTCTTCACGCCCAGTCCCTTGAGCTGTTCAATAAAGTGAAGGTAAAGCCTTTCCCCCTCAGCCGGAGCGGCAGCGCGCGAGAAGCCAGGCCGGCGCCCCTTTCGCCAGTCTGCGGCTAGTGTGAATTGGGAAACAACCAGACAACCGCCGCCTACATCCATGAGCGAAAGGTTCATCTTGCCTGCCTGATCATTGAAAATTCTCAGCTCTGTGGACTTCTGCGCCAGATAGGACGAATCTTTCTCTGTATCGCCCTGTTCTACACCGACAAGAATCATCAGCCCGGCGCCGTCGATAGCACCCACAATTTGTCCGTCCACAGTCACGCTGGCTCGAGACACTCGCTGCAATACTGCCTTCATAAAGTAAGATTCGTTTCCTTTCTCAGCCTAGATCTGGGCTCATATCGCCCGATAAGCAAAGTACAGCCCGAATGCCGCGGCAAGCAAGACGCGGGCGGACAATGTTAACATTCAAATTGTCATTACCTTGATTGCTGCCTTGGCAGGTCGCATCCTGGTAAGATCGTAGATCGCGGGGTGGAGCAGTCCGGTAGCTCGTTGGGCTCATAACCCAAAGGTCGTAAGTTCAAATCTTACCCCCGCAACCAATTAGAAAGTAAATGAAGTCGGCGGTCTCCAGCGAGAAGCCGATTTTTCATTGGGGTCGGCATTTCGGAACGCCTTACCCTTTGCCTTACCCTGAGTGGAAATCCACAATTTTAGGTTTGACGTCCATACCTTTCGATTTCGCAGCTCTCGC
>CAZHEZ010000109.1:0-25604 GCA_964531315.1 uncultured Candidatus Obscuribacterales bacterium
AAGCGATTAGCTTAAACAAAAGGTCTTCTCTGGCTCATATCGGCTTAGGCTCCGCGCTCGGCAAAATCGGCGATCTTGATGGTCAAATTCGAGAATTGCAAACAGCCGTGGTGCTTGCCCCCAAAAGCGCGAATGCACATGGAAGACTGGGATTTGCATTTTCACAAAAGAAAGACATGCGTGGTGCTATTCGTGAAGGAATAGTGGCCTCGGTATTACGCTTGGAGAATTCCTGGAGCGCCTTTATGCGGGCGTTTATAACCACCTGGGCAGCGGTGTTTTTGGTTTTTGGTGCAGTTTTTGCCTTCATCTTTTTCGGTTCGCGCTTTAAGCCGCAACCGGGTGAGGACATCCTCAGTTCATACTTTTTGGTTTTCTACAAAGAGAGACCTGGACGTTTCGTTGTCACTTCTCGAAGGCTTGTATATGTGCCAGAAGCCGTATCTCAATGGTTTGGCGCTACACGATTGAGTATAGAAAGAGAGCAAGTCGAAAAGGTTGTCTGCACCAGTAGTGTAAGCGGCGGCAGCCTGACTATTGCCACCAGGGACGGTGCGGTCCATAAGTTCTCGATGCCAAACCTTGTCCTCGATCCGCTTTCAAGAAAACTTGATGGGCTCAACCTGGGCACGCAATCGGATCTGGTCTCTGCATAAGATAAATGTGACACTTCAGAAAACCCAGTCTCCGTTGCCGGCAGCGCTTATGCCCCCGGATCCGGAGCTATAACTCGTGGAGCGCCATTGGTCATCAAATTCTTTCTGAGTTCAATCAATTGCTGTGCGATCGCGGTGCGTGGATTGATGGTAATACCCTTGTTGCAGGTTTGAATCGCTTTGGGAACATCGCCCATATTTGCTTGCGAAGTTGCTAGCTGTAAGTAAAGAGACTGTGCGCCAGGCGTCTTCGCCAAAGCATCTTCCAGGACCTTGGTGGCCTTCTCTTGCTGCCCAGATCCGGCAAGCATGTCTATGTAGATCGAAGTATCTTGTGCATTTAGTGCCCCAAGAGGATATAGAGCATCGAATTGGCTGGCTGCTTCTCCCAATTGATCGGCTGATTTGTAGGCATACGCCAGATATCTTCTTGCCCGGGCGTCTCGGGGATTGACCTTGACTGCTTGTTCAAGAGTAGGCACAGCCGTCAAAGTATCGCCCTTCTTATACGCGGCAAATCCATCATTGATGAGCGTATTAAAGTCTTTACTTGCCAGTCCGGCCAAGTAAGCATCGCTAGGTCCATCCTGATGGTAAACCTGAGGACGAACTCTGGTGATTCTGGCGAACAAGGTCTTGGCCTTATCTAGTCCCGCTTTGGCATCCGTCTGCGTGGGATCGAGAGCCACTACCTTGGAGAGATCTTCCTGAGCACTGGCATATTTCTCTTGCTGTAGATAAAGCATGCCGCGCGTCTTATAGGCGAGAATATTGCCTGGATCCAGCTTAATCACGTCAGCAAAATCGGCGGCCGCGCGCATTTTGTTGCCGAACTTGAGGCTGAGCAAGCCATGTTTCAAAATCGCATCCACATCGTTCTTATCCATTTCCATTGCTTTCTCTGTAGTGACGATAGCGTCGGAAATCTTGCCGGTAGCAGCTAGTGCATCCGCTTTGGCGAGGATGATCTCTGGATTTCTCGCGAATTTTTCCTGGGCGCCAGTCAAATCTTCAAGTGCTTTCGCCGCCTGCTTGTTGGCAATTTGAACTTGAGAGTTAACAATGAAAAGCTGCGCAGTCAGTTGTGCTCCCATGATTGACTTGGCCTTGCCGATATCCTTTGCAGCCAGATCGTACTTATGATCATTGATATATGCTTGGGCGCGCTCCAAGTAGATTGTGGAGTCTTTCGGACTGAATTTCAATGCTGTGTTGAAATCGGCAAAAGCATCGGAGTTTTTTCTTTGTGCCAGTCTGAGATTGGCTCTGGCTGCATAGACAGCACCACTCTTAGGGGCCTTTTTCAAAGCTGCATCAATATCCTTTTGAGCCTGAGCATAACTGTGCATACCGGTGAAAGCTCTAGCGCGCAATACCAGCACGTCTTTATTGGTGGGGTTTTGAACCAGTGCTTTGCCGGCTTCAATGCTGGCCCGCTCAAATAGTTGTCTCTCATTTGAAACTGCAATTTTGCCGACCATAGCAGCAATGTAGTCAGGTTTGCGGTCCAGGCAACGATTGTACATATCGGCTGCTTTCTGCAGATCGCCAACTCTCAGATAAGCATTGGCCAGGCTCAATAATTGATCGAAACTTTGGGATTCTCCGCCTTCCTTTTGTAAGAGCTTTTCATAGTCCGCTACCGACTGCGCGTAATTGCCCAGTTTATAACTGACAGCAGCGCGTCTGGCCAGAGCAATATGCATGTCCGGGCTTAATTTCAGAGCGGTATCATATTCGCTGTAGGCATCTTTATAGTTGTCGCTCAAATAGAGGGCGCTGCCCCTCAAGAAGTGTCCCTCGGCAGAAAATGGGTAGAGTGCCAATGCCAGGCCAAGCGAACTGAGTGCAGCATTGTAATCCTTCTTCTCAAGCGCCTTGCGCGCACTGATGGTCTCTAAACGTACGGTCATGACCGCGGCCAGGGTGCCGAGAATGGCTACTGCTACAAGGATCAGGACGGCTCGTTTGTGCGGAAGGTATGACTTCAATTCCGGTAGCTTGTGGGTCATCTTTTGCATGACCTTCAGCTTTTCGCGAGCGATATCTCTATCCGGACCGGGTTCTTCAAGTGGTGCCAGGCGTGCCGCCGTATTTGATGGCATACGCCCGCGTGTTCCTTCTTTCTTGCCGGCTACCGGTGAAGATGAGGGTGTCGAGCTCATGTCAGGCAGCTTGGCGAGCACGTCCTTGAGGCTATCAGTGCTGAGTGTATCTAAATCGGTCTCATCAACTTGTTCTTCAAGCTTTTTGAGGGCGGCAATAATTTGAGCCTTCTTCTCCGGAGATTCCGTCTTCACCGAATCGCGAATCTCTTCTTTGGAAGGCCGCGCGAAGTCACCGCTTTTTTCGGCGATGGATGCTTTTGGAACAGGAAGATTGTCTGTCGGCAGATCAGCCATTTGGCTGAGTTCCGTCGCCGCAGTTAATTCTGCCGAGGCTTCCGCCTCCGGCTCAGCAGGCTTGCTTTCCGTCACCTCTGGCTTCGATTTCTTGACGAAATCACCTAATTTTACACGTTCAGGTTTGTAGAATTTATCTACACCCTGAAGTTTGTCAATGTTCTTTCCTTCAACCTTAGGAGGAGAATCGGTCTTCAAAAACTCGGGAACTTCAGATTCTTGAGCTGATTCCAAATTCTCGGACAGGTCCGCTTCAGGCTCGAACAAAGGAGAACCAACGATTTCCGACGAGAGCAAGCCGGCATCTTCTGGGACGTTGACGGATGATGAAGTATCCTCACTCTTCTCGGCTGCGATCATGTCACCGGATGTAGTGGCAACCTCGATCTCAGAGTCAGATATCCCCTCCTGGTCCGCTGCTGGTTCGCTCTCTTCTTTTGTTTCCGGTGGAGGTGAAGCTTTTGCCGGTGCCTTGCTTAATTGATTCGGCTTGATGGCTTTCAACATGCCGGTCAAAGGTGTGTCGTCAGCTGGTTCCATCGCTGCCAGTCCATGGCGCGACGTGCGAGTATCTTGTTCCTCTTTAGCGCTCTTCACAGGCTTAACGGGTTCCAC
This sequence comes from uncultured Candidatus Obscuribacterales bacterium, assembly GCA_964531315.1. Lineage (GTDB taxonomy): Bacteria > Cyanobacteriota > Vampirovibrionia > Obscuribacterales > Obscuribacteraceae > QKMZ01. The sequence continues at coordinate 3,674 of CAZHEZ010000109.1, forward strand.
TTGCGGCGCAAGTTCAGGCTCGTCTTCTGCCAATAGAGCGGCCAACTCTTCTTCCGGTGTGCGGGAAAGTTTTGCCGTGGAGCCTGCAGACCCCGATGGCGTTGCAGACTTGGTCTCCGGCTTTGGCTCCGCTTTTACCTCTGATGCTTTCTCATTCGTTTCCGACTTGGCGGCGGCGACCGGCTTTTGGTCGTCGGCCTTCAGTCCGATCTTTTGGGGTCGGATAGCCGGTCTTTCCTTAGAGGTCAGAGATGAAGTGGATGCTTTAGGTGTCTCAACTTTAGCGGCTTTTGCTTCGGCGGCTTTTGATTCCGCCTCTTTTTCAATTCGTTCTCTTTCCGCCCGCTCTTGTTCTTCCTGCTCTTCGGCTTCTCGTTTGGCTTCCGCTTGTTTGGCCCTCAATTTTGCTGCCGCTTCTTTTTGCAAGCGTTCTCGTTCGGCAATCTCGCGCTCAGCCTCATCTCTTTCAGCAGCGTCGCGTTCTGCTTTCGCTTTCGCTGCGGCTTCTTTGGCGGCTTCTTCTTTGTCAGCCTGCTCTTGGGCTTCTCTCTCAGCTTGCTCTTTGGCTGCTATTTCGGCTCGCTCTCTAGCTTCTGCTTCGGCCCGCTCTTTTGCTTCTCTTTCCGCTCTTGCTATGGCTTCTTCGTCCGCCCGGGCTTTTAGAGCTGCTGCTCGTTCTTGAGCTTCTTTTTCGGCTAGCGCTCGCTCTGCCTGCTCTCTTTGAGCTGCTGCTCGTTGGGCTAATTCCCGTTCGGCGGCCTGTTCTCTGGCCCGCTTTGCTGCGGCCTCTTTTTCGTTTTTCTCTTTCTCAAGCCGCTCGGTGATCGAATCCGGTATAGCTATCTCTCGGCTGGCGCGTTCGGCGCGTACCCGCTCTATGCGTTCCACTCCGCTTTTGGGCGGCTCAGCCAGGGCCTTCAGCTTGGTGCTGCTGACTTTGCCCATGTCCATGGTTTTGTTTATTATGGCGTCCAGCTCGTCTTCTTCTTCGCTGGCGGTTAAGCCCCAGCCCATGGAGAGTTCATCCATGAGATTTTCGTCGTCAGAATAAATAAAGCCTGCAGGCGGTAATTTGGCGGGATTTTGCTTGGGCGACGCGCCGCTCTTCGAACTCTGATTAGCTCCAGAGCCGCTATTTGAGGAATTTTTCTTATCGCCCGAGTCGGTTTTGGGTTTTCCCATCTGATTCTGACCAAGACCCCCTAAAGGTCGGGTTGAAACCATGCGTCTTCGACGCACATAACTATTTGAACAGCACTGGTTGAGCCAAAGAGCACCGGCTGTCGCACTATTCACTTTCCCCGATACATAAGACCTCTAACACTACTAAATCTATAGAGTAAAGAGCAGTTTTTTCCGCACGGTCCGTCAGTAAAGTTTTGAAGGCAGCTTATCGGTCGCTTCTCGATTAATGAGGCAGGAGAAATCGGTAATTTTTCTGCCCAAAAAATGCCAGCCAATGCCTGAAATAACTTAGAAATATAGGCACCGCCGCTGGTAGCATTAGCAAAACACTAAATATTCTCAATGGCTGATCAATAGCGAAGCAAGCATCTGTCTAAGGCACCGTAATTAACAGCCGTAGAAGAGAGAAGAGCAGTAGCCATTTGGTGACAACTCCGCACGAAAAACAAGCTTTCTGGATTGGTCTTATGGAAGGGCAAAACAAGTCATCCAATCGGACAGCTATATGGAAGCTTAAAGGGCTGATTTGCCGATGTTACTCAGAAACAATTCGTTGCTGCTACATAAATTTGAAAGTAAAAACATTAGTAGTATAGACCAGTACTATGTACGACTAGTGCACTATACAACAATACAACAATAATATTCAGCCATTAAACAAGAATACCATACTACAATACGACCATTCGTAATGCAGTCAATCGAACTTGTGAAAAGCAATTCCACAACTTTTCCACAAACTATCCCTATGCTTCAACCACGTCTTGGAAACCCTTCCCTTTCCAACCCTTTCTTACTAGCCTGGTTCCATCCAGGCGCAATGGCGGTTTATATGTTTGATACAAGCAGCTCCACTTCTCTGCCAGCCTGTTCTGCTGCCGCTTCTTCAGATCCGGCAGTGAAAGAGGATTTCGGACGCCTGGTGCGCCGAATAATGTATTCCAACTCGGGGCAATTCGCTCCACTCAGAGAAGTTGATACTGATCAAGGCAAGGTTCTGGTTGTGCATAACCGTGACTGGAGTCAGTATCGGCAGCTGGCCATGAAGGCTCAGCAAGAGGGAAATCTCTCCCAGGCAGAGTTTATGTGGCTGGCGTCACTGGCTGAAGCGAAGAGCTTCCACCCGCATGACCCCAGACTTCTAGTGAGCATAGAGAATCTTTCCGGGCTCTATGCCAGCCTGGGACGTTTCGACCAGGCGGAATCGTATGGCAAGCAAGCTGTCGATATAGCTATGAAGGCGTTCGGCAACGACCATCCAAACTTGGCACGTTGCCTGAATAATATGGCTGGCATTTATTATCAGCAAGCCAGATACGCAGAGGCAGAACCAGTCTGCCGGCGCTTGCTGGCTATTTACGAAAAGAATTACGCGGCCGATCACCACGATGTGATTACGGCCACAATCAACATGGCCATGCTCTATCACGTTCAAGGCAAATACAAGCTGGCTGAGCGTCTCTATATAAGGGTCATATCGACCGGAAGCGCCGAGCTGCGCCAGAATCAGCCGCAGTTTGCTTCCTTGCTCGCCAATTACGCTGGCCTTCTGCAGGCAACCGGCAGGAAGACATTGGCTCAGGAAGTTCGTACTCGCGGCAGCAGTCTTTTTCAATCCATATAAACTGCGCCATCACTCTTAGCGGTTGCCTCCACCGGCAGTGGCGGGGCCGATAATGTATATTATGTTTCATCGCTCTGGGACAAAGCCCGAAAGCCTCAACCTGTGCACGTTTCAGCAAGCTGTGTCGAGACGGTCCTAGGAGCGATTTTCCTGAACTAATACGGTAAATCCTAAGGGACTAATTGTGGTGATCCATTTCAAGTGCATGTGTCAGTCTCTCATTCACCCATCCATGTCTCTCCAGAAGAGCAACAATCGGTTGGTTAAGACTCTTCTGCTCCATTTGAGCAATCAGCACCATGTCTTCAGAAACAATATCCAGGGCAACTAATCTTCTGCCGTCCGCGTCGGTGCATTGAGAAGGTATGTCGATCATTTCTTGTCCGAGAAGCAATCCTTCCAGTTGTATGGGAGAGAGGAATTGCTTGTCCTGGAGAACTTCGCCAAGCGGCAGTCCGGTCGTGATTTGTTCTTCCACAGCCTCCGACAACTGCTCCATCGAAATCAGACCGGAAGCCACACAAATCTGTCCCAATCGCGGATGCGTGTAATTGAAATCGCTTTTGATTTCGCCACTACCGGCAGAGACTTTGCCACCGGTGTCTTTGATCTGCGCTAGGGCATCGGCTAACTTCTCCAGAGCCTTTATGGCCAGGGCTCCATTCTCATTATCATCTTTCAACTCATTGAGTGAGCTGGATATACGCCTGAACACTGCCTCTGCATCTGAAACAGCGGTGCCTTCTTCTAAACCAAGAATTGCATAGGGGCTGATGTCCAAGCGGATTAACTCAGGAAGGAGCGGGCATGAAAACAACTCAAGAATACATTATTGATCTTCGATAAAATTCTGTCGTCTTCTCGACCATTGCACTGTTGAACCATACAACCATACGACTGCTGTACCAGTCTATAGTTTTATCAGTTGTACTTACTAATGTTCTAACAGTTGAAAATCTCCAGTTTTGGAATAGTTGTATGTTCAAACGTACAAATTTGCGAACGTTTCACGCTGGTAACAGCAAGGCGTTTTGTGAGCAACCTTAAAAGCTAAAGGCGCTCAGAGCCGTTAAAGTACCAAATGTCACAGCTGGGCACGCGACCGCTCTGAGAACAACGTCTCAATGAAGCTTGGAAAGAAAACACTGACAAAAATCGTGATTGGCCTGGTGTGCTTATCATGCGCTCTCACCTTCTTCTCTAGACCTCATCCGCCCGTTCGCGAACTGGTTAAAGCCAGCCAGGAAATGCCAGCTGGTTCGCGCCTGGTGGCCACCGGTGCGGCGCCAATATCCAGCCGCGTAGCCAATTCTTTTGCCCTGGCGCTGGTACTTGTAAAAAGCGAATTTTCTGAAAAAAACGCTAAAGGCATAGAATTCCTCAGGGTTTGGGCGCAAGAGAACTTTCAAAAGGATCCTTCATTCCTTCATCCGGTCACCCTGGATGTGCCTCCAGAAGTGCATCACAGCATAATCGACTCTTTTCTTTTCAATTTATTCGCTGCCCCTGTCTACTTCCTGCAAGGCCAGGTGATGGACATTATCGCCAATAGAATCGACCACTTCCATCACAGCCGCGCCTATTTGAGCTTCATCGGCGACTACTATGAAGTCTTCGGCATGGACCAGGAATCGGCATCGCTTTTGGCACGCTATCAATCAGAGCGGGGCAAAACCGCAGTAAATGTCATTCTTTGTGCGGTCTTCTGGCTCCTGGTTACAATCGGTGGAATCATTGCCGTCCTGACAGCCAAGCTTGGCGCCCGGAAATCCCGAGGGCAGTGGCTGCTTGCCTATGGTTGGCTGCTGGTGGCAGTTTTGTATTTTGTAGTTGCCTGGACGGAAAACCAGGTCGCGGTTATGGCTTCGTCCGTGATTTGCGGAGCGATTGGCATGTTTCTTTTGAAGCCGCTCAAACTGCAAATCAGCGAAGAAGGTGTCCTCAGTCTGAAGACAGTCACTCTCAGTCCGCAATTCATCGGCATCTTCGCCTGGATCTCTGTTTCGTTGGTAGCCGTGCGTTTGCTGACCTGGATAACGGTAGGAACAGCCTTTGCCCCTGATCCACTGACATTGCTTGCCTGCAGTTGGTCGGGTGATTTCCTCCATGAACCGATTCATGCAAAAAAAGACATCAAAAATCTGGTGGGAATACTCTGGCTCTTGTACGGCCTATGGACCGCATATTACATAAGCTACGATCCCAAATCTTCAGCCGAAGTTGAGCGCACGCTCGATTCGCTTCAACCGATTAACAAGTAAGAAAACGCCTAGACTCTTGGGGTGTTGTCCAATCTATCGACCCTGTCGCTGGTCAGGCGCATGGCCACGACCTGTGCATAAGAAAGTCCGGAAGGATGCGCATTATTTTCGGTGGCGGCACCTAGTACAGAGCGGACTTTTGTTATCGCATCATTTACATACGACTGAGCAAAAGATCCCTTCGTAAAGCCATTCAGCGTCGAATAACTGGCCAGAAGACTGGCTAGATCACCGGCATTTGCAGAACCGGTATTGATGTTTCCAATCGCTGCCATACACTCGCTGTTGGCCGCATCACATCTTGCTTGTTGTTCTGCCGGAGTAATGGTGTCCTTGCTGGTCAATTCCTGCAGCAGCTTTGCTTCCTGGAGCAGCTGATTAACTTTCTCTGGCGTCGTATGAAAGGTGCTGGCAAGAGCCATTGCTTGCCGGTCATTGACAGAATTGAGATCAAAACCTCCCGCCTTAAAATCGTTCACACCGAAAGGTTGTCCATTTTCAGTAAGCAAAAGACCACCGAACTGGTCGTTCATTTGCGGCGTCATCAGACTGGCGTAGCTTCTATCCAGCGCAGTCGAGGACCTGTATGGATCGAGCGGCGAGGCAGGAAGACTTTCCGTTTCGCTGGACCGGCTTTCCACAATGTCGACGCTTTTGGCGACAACATGAGCATCTGGTTCAGGCGTGATTTTTGCTTGCGTACCCACGCGGCAAACTCCGGAAGGGGGTTCAGGAAGCCTGTGGCACACTCAGTGCCGGGTAATTTTTTAGATCTCTAGTAATGGACCAAGTATCTACAGGTATGGGGGCGGTGTCAATTCGTAATTCTACGTACACGTTTTAGTGAAACCTTTCAATATTTCTTTCATGGCCGCACTGTCGAAGCTTTCATACCATCATTTGACTGAGCGCTTGTTCAAGCCTTTAGCTTGGTCTGTACATTTGCTTCCTGCATCTCAAGGAATGCTTTAGAATATCGGCTATGCCCTTGTGTCGGAACTGGTATACGAGACGCACTTAAAATGCGTTGCCCGTAAGGGATTGAGGGTCCGAGTCCCTCCAAGGGCATTCTTTTCACGATTATGAAGCTTGGTTTTGTCCGTATCTTCGTCACAGATTTCAAGAAATCACTTGAATTCTACACAGATACGCTTGCCATGGAGCTTGACTATACAGACCATACCAACTGGGCGCAATTCAAGTCCGGCGAAGATGTGAGCCTGGCCATCGAAGTCTCTCATCGCGATCGCCTGGAGGCAGGGTCCAAGCTGGTCGGCAGATTTGCCGGCGTAACTCTCATTGTCGACGATATCCAGAAAACCTACCAAAGGTTGTCAGCCAAAGGTGTCGAGTTCACTGGCGAACCCGAAAAACAAGCCTGGGGAGGCACATTGGCCCATATGAAAGATCCGGACGGCAATGTTTTATCGCTAATGGAATCAGCGGATTAATACTTGAAAAACGGAAAACTCCGGTGCATGCACCTAAGCTTCTGTTGCTTCTTCTTTAAATTGTGTCCACGGAACAGCTGTGGCTCCACCTTCTTTGCATTTTGCACAGGAGTCCGGAAGCGAAACCTCGATGGGAATTTGCAGCGCCGCGTAGAGTTTTTCTTCCCAGCGTTCTTCTGCAGCAATGACACCATTGCCGGTGCCTTTTGCAAAGACTGCCGCGGCCACTGGTTTGCCACCCATTTGTTCGGCAAATGCTGGTAAACGCTCGCCGACACAGCGTCCATGCTGAGCCACTGAATTGAAGACGAGCACTCTGTCTCCATTATTTATACTGCCCTCGACGAGTTTTTCTCCGAACCAGCCGGTCGGTAAATACTGCCAGAATGCGGCTTTCTTCTTGCGTCGTTTGACAAGTTCTTGCACAATCCGCACCGCCGATGGTTGCGCTGGTGCAAAGACGACTTCAAAACCGATATTGTTGTCGTCAATCCATTGCTCGATATCATCGACGATCCAGCCCACGTATTCATCATTTTCTGTAATCGGCTCGAGAATGAAAAGGGCATCCATATGATTGCCGACGCGGTTACCGTCGGTTTCAGGAAACTGGTAGTGCCCGCCTGTTATATGCACGCCCGGCAGGGCAATCAATTCATTGAGCTGTTCGGCAGGAAATGTCTCCGACGCGAATTGAATGCTTTTAGCTTTTGATTTGGTTTTCACAGCAGTTTTATTTGATTGTCGCATATTGTTTGCAGCCAACTTTTACTTTGTTTTCCAGTACGCCTATACCTGATACTTCCATGGCGACTGTGTCGCCGTCCTTGAGCCAACCATATTTAGCTGGTTGAAGTTCTTTTCCGGTTTGCGGATCTGTCTTAGCCATGAACTCCGCAATACAACCATTTCCTACAGTTCCCGATCCAAGCACATACCCTTCGTGTACGGATATATTCTGCATACCCAGCCAGGCAATCAGACGCGGGAAGCTCCAGGCTTGCTCTTTGCTCGTGGTCGGATGGGTGTGATAGAGGCTCTTGTAATTCGAACGAGCACGCTCTTCACCGTTGACTTTCAGAATCATCTCGGCATCAATGACGCCATTTTCATCCATTTTCATTTCTTTGGCCGGCACCAGTTTTGGTCCGAAGCTCTTGCCGATGATGAATTTGCTGTTTGTCGGTCCCAACCCGTCCATGTCCTTTTTCTGAACATCACGAGCCGACCAGTCATTACAGATAGTCAAGTAGCAGTGGTCTTTGAAAAACTGAAGCGCTTCCTTTTCATCGGACAGCAGCGCCGATTTGCCTACAAAGCAGGCAATCTCAAACTCATAGTCAGGTGCCTTGACGAATTCTGGGATGGCTACAACTTCACCTGGTCCGAAAATCTTTTCCGGGGCCAGGTCGATACTGTAATAGGCGGCATGGTCGTACCAGCCCGGCCAAATAGAAGCCCCGCGCTTGTCTCTGATCTGCTTGACGTGTGTCTCGAAACCAAGAAAATCAATAAAGACCCGCGGTTCCGGAATCTCAGTACCGAAAAGCTTGACCTTCGGTACGCTTCTTTCAAAGAGCATTAAAGCACCCCACGTTTTCTCAAGAGGCAACGTACACGGACTCCCGCCCGCGCGAAGCGACTATTATGTCACGACTTTAGGTGCAGATGACACTTTTCAGGGATGCTGTTATAAACTGGGCTTTTCACATTTGTAGAAAGTCGGCTTAGCGCCCTTCTCTAGGTATTGATCTTCATGCAGCACACGGAAGCATTCGAAAAATTGGTCGCCGACATTAAATCGCAAGTGCGTGAAATAAGTACGAGCGAAGTTTTGGTAAAACTCGAGCGCAAAGAACCATTCCATTTCATTGATGTGAGAGAAGATCACGAATGGCTGGATGGACACGCTCAGGGCGCCCAACATATAGGGCGCGGCATTATCGAACGCGATATCGAGAAGTTGATTCCTGATTATAACGCGCCTATTGTTCTCTATTGTGGCGGCGGTTATCGATCGGCTCTGGCGGCGGTCAACATTCAAAAAATGGGCTATACCAATGTTCTTTCCATGGCCGGTGGCATCCGCAAATGGAGAGAGGAAAGTTTGCCTGAGGAAAAACCACCTCAAGGCTCAGCGCCCTACGTCAAATGAACCGATCGAAACGCCTTCTCTCTGCCATATTTTTGGCGTATATGTATTGCACCGCCTCGGCACATGCAAAGCCTATCGAAGATATATTCAACGAAATGCTTGCACTTAGAGAGACGGATGCGCCCGGGTTTTGGGCCATGATTTGCTGCATCGGTTTGCTCTTCACTCTGGCCCTTGGATTGATGGCATTGACCATGGGATATTATGTCCGGCACTGGTTTAAGCGCAAATAGCCACAATTGTCAGGTAGCCAAGCGTTGCCATTATCGGTGATACCACAGATAATGGCACAGTCGGCTAAACCTTCAATAAATTACTAGAAAGAGTTTTACATGAGCAGCGAGCCGCTTTCGAATTCAAACAGTAATCCGCTAGACCTTACAGGCCTTGAGGATCTGCTTGAACGTGCGCAGTTGGAAGTAGTTACTTCAGCACCAGATGTAGAGGCAGAAATTGTCTCGAGCCAGGAAACCGAAACAGAAGCATCGGAAGCAAAAATCATATTGAACCTGCTTTCGCATTTGTTGCAAGTCAACGAACTTGTCGTAGAAACCAACCGCCGGCTCAATCTGGCCACATCCAGACTGGGGCAATTGGATGAAATGCTGACCGCTCAAAGCGTTTGGCTGGAAAGATTGCCTGCTCTGGAAGTGAAAGCCGCTCATTTGGAAGATGTGCAATTGCAGTTGGAGCTGGCCATCTCGGAAAACGAGTGGCTCAAGCAAAGCTGGATTAACAAATTCCTTTCCGTCATCAAAGATAAGGCTTAACGGCTAAACCCCCACAAATTCGACTATTGAAAGGTCTCGATTAAGAGACCTCTTTTCATTTGGTCTTTATATCTATATGATGCGGTATGATCTCCCGCCTGGGGGGGAATCGGCAATGAATAAGAGACTGACTCTTGTTGCCCTGACTGTGTCCGTCTTGTTTGGGCTGGCGGCAACAGTAGACGGAAAGGTTCTTAAAGCAGAAATAAATCACAGCGACGTCGCTGACCCGGTCGAGGCCAAGCTTTTGCCCGGAGAGATGTTTGATGCCGCGAATTTGCCGCCCGGCGCGACCGGAGATCAAAATAACTGGTACAAAATCCCCAAATGGCTGGCAGGGACCTGGCACAAAGACAGCCAGACAAACTCTTACCAATACAACTATGTGACCGGGCAAGAGGACAATACCGCCCACACTGTTATGGCCAAAGGCAACGGGGTCTGGGGAACTCAAACTGATGCCCTGGGTGAAATCTGGGAATTCAATCCTGCACCATATGTGGATACCGTAGACGGTGACAGCGACACAATCATTCAACTGATTCGCTCGAGCGAGCCACTGGAAGTGAGTGCCGACCGCTTTGTGAAAAATACTCTCGATACTCAGTTGCGAGTGGACAAGACCACCAGGCGCATCAAAACGGTTCAGACGGCCGAACAAATTTCCACTTATACAATCGATTCTCCCGGCGTGTTGAAGCGAGAAACATCATCTAAAGTATTCGACCATACAGGAAAACCTTTGATGCTGGCGCGCTCGATCGCGTTCGAGAGTAAAATCGCCGAATATCAGCCGCGGGACATGATCAACGGCAAAAATTTGAAATCACTGTTTCAAGAATATATCGATCAAAACAAGTCAGTCGACTAAAGAGTGAGGTTCTTCGTGCAGCTTTTCAAAAGCATTTCAGTTTCATTGCTGACAGCGCTTCTCTTTGTGCCTGTCATTCAGGTTTCAAGCGAAAGCAAGGTGGCGGCGCATTTAGCGCCCACTGCCGACTCATTTCGATTGCCCAGGAGCATCACTCCAGAGAGCTATGAGCTCTTTATTGATCCCGATCTGGAGCGTGGAATCTTCAAGGGAACAGAGACCATTCTCATCAATGCCGCTCAAACAGTAGACCGTGTTTATTTGAATGCGCAGGGGCTGACCATTGAGAGTGCTGACATAACCCCCGGGGACGATCGCAAATCAGCTAAACCTCTGGCCAATATTACTGTAGCCAAAAGCGAGTATGTCGTCACCTTCTTGCTCTCCAACCCGATTGAGGCCGGTAAGTACCGGCTCCAAATCAATTTCTCCGGTCGAATGAACGATAAATTGTGCGGCTTTTACAGGGCAAAGGCCAAGGACCAGGATGGGCACACTATAACGCTCGGCGCCACCCAAATGGAACCGACCGATGCAAGGCGTATGTTCCCGTGCTTTGACGAACCGGACTTCAAAGCTACTTTCAAAATTAAGGTCAGCGTTGAGCAGGGTAATACGGCTATTTCAAACAGCGCGATTGCCAAAGAAGAGAAACAAAAGGGCGCCAGCAAAAGACTGATCGAGTTTGCACCGACACCGAAAATGTCGACCTATCTGGTCACTTTGCTGGTCGGACCCTTTGCTTCCACACCGCCTGTGGTGGCAAACTCTGTTCCGATTCGCGTCTGGGCGGTCAAAGGTTCCGAAAAGCTTGGACTCTTTGCTCGCAATCAAGCGCTCAAGATGATGCCCTTTTTCGTTAACTACTTCGCACAGCCATACCCGGGCAGCAAGCTTGATTTGATTGCTATTCCTGAATTCGAAGCCGGGGCTATGGAAAATCTCGGCGCCATAACTTTCCGCGAAGAGATGTTGCTTCTGGACGAGAAGAACACTTCAGTCGACGCTGAAAGGCGTGTCTCCTCCGTAGTCGCACACGAAATGGCACACCTGTGGTTCGGCGATCTGGTCACTATGAAGTGGTGGGACGACCTCTGGTTGAATGAAGCTTTCGCCACCTGGATGTCGGTCAAAGCCGATGATTTCGTGCGTCCTGACTGGCAATCATGGGAATTCTTTACCTTGCAGCGCCTGGGCGCAATGGAAATCGACGAGCTCATGTCCACTCGTCCAATTCATGCCGATGTGAAAAATCCGCTGGAAGCAATCGAAATGTTCGATGGCATTACTTATAGTAAAGGTGCATCAATACTGAGAATGCTGGAAATTTATCTGGGCGAAAAGGTTTTCCAGGCGGGCGTTCAGAATTACATGCGCGAGCATAAATTCGGAAACGCCACCACAGGCGATCTTTGGAGCTCACTGCAGACCGCATCGCAAAAGCCGGTTGCCGACATAATGCATGCCTGGGTGCATCAACCTGGATTTCCCGTCGTCTCTGCTTTGCGCAAGGAAAACAGCACTGCAGTAAAACTTGAGCAAGCGCGATTCATTATGGATCCTGACGCCCGGACAAAATCGGAGAACGTCAATTGCCTATGGGCAGTGCCAATTTCGTGGCGTCTTTTGAAATCGATGCAGACGCCCGAGCCAAAGCTGAGTTTCCTTCTTTCGTCAAAAACGGCACCAATGGTGGATCTACCCAAAGAGCAAACGCCACTTTTGAATGCCAGAGCCTCTGGTTATTATCGCGTCAATTATCCGGCTCTCTGGCTGCGCTCCATTCTGTCATCCGGATTGGAGCAATTGAATGTGAGCGAACGCATGACTCTTTTGTCCGACCAGTGGTCTTTGACGCAAGCCGGTCTTTCCCCTCTGGCCAATTACATCCAGCTCTTCAACGAATATGATTCTCAAATGGTGCCACAGATAATCGAAGAGCGTATCGATTGTTTGGATACACTATATGGGTTGTTGGAGCCTAAGAGCCTGCCCAATTTCGAACGCTATGTCCGCAACCGCTTGAGCGGCACCGCGGCCAAATTCGGGTGGACTGCAAAAGCGCATGAGAGCGACCTGATTCGCTCGGCGCGCGGCAATGTGATACGAGTGCTGGGAACGATTGGCCAGGATCCGGCCACGATTGCTGAGGCGCGAAGACAGTTTAATATCTATCTTTCCGAACCAAAGAAAATCGATCCTGATTTGCTCGATTCTATTTTTAAAATCGTGGCCTTCAATGGTGATGAAAAAACATATCAAAAACTGGACACACTCTGGAGAACAGCAAAGACACCGGAGGATCGAGTGCGCAGTATTATGGCGCTGCCATATTTCAGAAAACCGGAGCTTATCGATCGCACACTTAAGTTCAGTCTGGGCAGTGAGATCAGGCTCCAGGACGCTCCCAGACTGATGGGAATGGTGCTGGCGACGCCGCAAGGCCGACAGCCAGGATTCAAATTCCTCAAGGAAAATTTCTCGACCATAAAGAAACATTTCCCCACGCCGTCGGTACCACATGTGGTGAGCTCATTGGAATCATTGTGCACACCGCAGCAAGAAAAGGAATTGATCCAATTCGTTGCCTCCACTGCCATCCCGGCCGGGCGCAAACGGATCCAACAGGCGCTGGAGCGCGTTCACAACCGTGTTTCCTTCCGCACCCGCTCGCTGACCGAGATGGACAAACTGTTTTCATCTGATGGAAAAGGTAATTAGCACATAGTATAGGGGGAGTGACTTGTGAAGACTGCTGTTTATTCGTTTGTCGCATCGATAGCGACCGTCTCTTTGTTATCCGCCTGCTCACGCACGGTGACCGGCGGAGACGGCAGCGCTGTGACCGTATCTGGAGATGGGACCAAAATTTCACTGAAGAGCGGCGATGGCAAAACGACTGTGAATGGGTCGATGAATCAGGACTATCCATCTAGCTTTCCTGTGCCGCAATATCCGGGCTCAAAAATATCCACCAATATGGCCGTCAATACCACTGCCGGAGGTGCCGCAACACCCGGTGCGCAAACAATTATCATGCTCAATACCAAAGACCAGCCGTCGCAAATCATTCAGTTCTATAAAGACAAACTGTCGTCAGGCGGCTGGAAGATCGACTCCTCGGTTGATACTCCCGGTGCTGGCAGCTTCGTGGCCGCCAGCAAAGACACATCCAAGTTGAACGTCTCGGTCATGGCCAGCTCGACCGACACTGTCATTTCGCTGACTTTGCAGTAATCGCTTGTTGCACTTGACCATAATCGGCTAGACTACCGGCAGCTTTAGGCGCGTTGGAGGAAGATTGATGCGGCCAAGACACGTTCTCTCGGCACTGGCACCGATTGCCATATCGCTGGCATTACAGGTGCCTGCCATTGCCGCCGATTACAATGCCACTGTTGTCTCAGTCCCGGATGGAGACTCGATCAATGTTTTGCACGGCACTCAAAAAGAGCGGATTATTCTCTTCGGCATCGATTGCCCTGAAGTGGGACAGGAATATGGGCAAGAAGCGCGCAATTTTACCGATAAGAGTTGCTACAAGAAGATTGTCGGCATCAGTGTTTCCGGCACCGATGCAAAAGGGCGAGTCATTGCTGTTGTCAATTTGCCCGACGGCACCAATCTCAATCAAGAGCTGGTCAAGCAGGGTCTGGCGTGGTGGAGCGATAAATACGCGCCCAACGATACTGCGTTAAAACAACTGCATGACGCTGCCAAAGCAGGTCGCGTTGGTCTGTGGTCTTCGGCAAACAAACCGATTGCACCCTGGTTGTTTAGAAATGGTCAGAAAAATGTGAACGCGCAAATCAAGCCCAGTAACTGACGGCTTGCTTAGCCTCAACTTTGAACTTTCACTGCTCACGGGCAAGAGCGAATCTCAATAAAAGCAAAGGCGGCAACCTGCCGCCTTAAAAGAACTAGCGTCAGCCTCCACCGCCGCCGCCACCACCTCCGCCCCCACTCCAGGGACCTCCGCAGTTGCTGGAGCCTTGCGATATTCTGGCAAATATATTGCCCTGGCCGTTATAGGTGCGATTGGCGGCATATTTAGCTACCTGGTTATAGCCGACTGCAGCTAAATACTTCAGCTGCGGGTCTTTGGAGAAGTTATAGACAACCTGGTAGTGCTGGGCTGCAGCCTGCGTCTGGTTCATGTTGTGAAGGCAAAGCGCCATATAATAGTGCGTCTTGTCTCTGCAAAAGCCGGTGCGATCCAGACGGTCAAAGATATCGAAGGCTTCTTTGTATTTTTTGTCCACGACTGCCAATTTTGCCGCTTGATTAAATTCCGGCGGATAAGGTGCTTCCTTTCTGGTCGCAGCCCTGGCTTTCTTGCCTTTGGCCAGCGCATCGAATCCTGTAGGAGAAATTAGCTGGAAGCCGAATGCTGCCAGCAAAAGCGCTGAGATTAATGAAAGGCGCCTGAATTTCATTTGTTGGGGGGAGCCCTTAAATTGAGCGGTACCTAACTATCATATAAGCACATCCCAACCTTCGGGCGCGCTTGAAAGGCAGAATTTACCAGTTGCGACCATTGCAGGAGCCGCCGCCATAGGAACCGTTGCCGAGGCTGGCATCGCTGTTCCAGCGCCCTGCGCAAAGGCTTGGACCGGTCGATTGTCCCTTAAAGACGTTGCCCTGACCGTTGTAAGTCCTTTTGGCATGATATTTTGCTACCTGATGAAACCCTACAGCGGCTAAATATTTCAGTCTTTGGTCCTTGGAATAGGTATAGACCACCTGGTAATTCTGCGCTGCCTCCTGGGTCTGATTTAAATTCTGCAGGCACAAAGCCATGTAATAGTGTGTTTTGTCGCGGCAGAAGCCGTTCTTATCAAGTTGATCGAAAATATCCAGCGCTTGCTTGTACTTCTTATCGACAAGAACCAGTTTCTGAGCTTGGTAAAACTCAGCAGGATAAGGAATCTGCTTCTTTTGAGTAGTGGCGCCAGTTTTGGCTTTCTCTTCTTTGCACTGAACCGGTCCGACCACAATGCCTGACTGGAAGGCAATTAAGGCAATCAGCCAAAAGGCACTGGACATGGATTTTTTAAGTGAGTAAAACATCGGTCGCTCAGGGCTTAGCAGACCTAATCATCATATATGAAATCTCAAAATTGCCAATAATACTCTATTCCAGAACCGCCAGCATCTCGAGGCAAAGGCTGTTCCAGCTCATGAATTGCGGCGCAAATAAGGGTTCTGCCGTGTCAGCATGATAATTTTCGAAGAGCGTCCCTTTCGATTCCAGTCCGGAAGCAAGGGTATTAACGACACGTTCAGCCACCTTTTGCGCGTCAGCATTCATTTTTTCACGAAGCAGGGCCCGCACGACAAGGGCGTTGGGAAGCACCCACATCGGTCCTTGCCAGTTCGAGCAAATAACGCGGCCGTAGAGTCCGCGCTTAGCCTGGTTGTACAAAGGCTCGGAGGCAGCGACGCTGGCTATGCCTGCTCTCCTGAAAAAATGTTCGTCTGAAAGGATGTTTTTCTCAATTACTGCTTGCGTGCGCGCCGCATTTGTCGTACCCATAAGCACAGGGCAAAGTCCGGTCCAAGCACGCAGCCGGCAGTGCTGCTTGGTTTTGGGGTCATAGTTGAAATATATCGACGCTTCTTCAGACCAGAGCAATTCGTCGATCTTTTCGGCCAGGGCTTTGGCTTTAGCCTCGTAATTGGCAGCCAGACTTTCGTTGCCGGCCAGCTTTGCTAATTTTGTCATCGAGCGAAATTCAGCCACCAGATAGGCATTCAAATCTGCTGCCAGAAGCCTTCCGTCGGGAAAGTTGGCAATATCGTCGTTTTCCCCTTTTGCTGCTTCCAAGGGATATAGCAAAGCAAGATTGTCATCGACACCACTTTCTAAAACGTTGCGCCATGAGTACAAACCGCTTTCATGTTTTCTGCCGTCGAAATATTTGAGAAAGCAGTCCAGCCCTTCCAGATGACGGTTATCTATGGACGGCTTTTCTTTTGAATTTTCAATTGAAAATAAGAACGTCTGAGCAAGAAATGGCTTGCACTGGTCACCGTTATCCCAAATTCGGCTGGGCGAAACAGTACGGGGAACGTGTCCATTTCCTTCTTGCAAGCTGAGAAAGTTGGCCACGACATCTTGCGCCAGCCCTTCGATTCCCGCCCTTATGGATGCTTGCGCAAAAAAGCAGGCATCCCAATCGTACATTTGCAGATAATGCCCGGTCGTTGAGCGATCGGATATTTCGCTTTTATCGTCTGCGCCGGCGACAACATCATAGGACGGCGTCACAAAGCGGTGTTTGAGCATCCCTTCAGGCTCGTGAATGCAAGTCTTTGCCTTCTTAAGAAAAAAATCTTTCAGCTTTTTGCCATGCGCCGTGGTTGTTGCAGTACGCATTTTTTCTCATTCTCCCTTTGCCTGACTAGCCGGTGCTCTGCAAACCTGATGCCACGCCGTTTATGCTCATCAACACATAATCCAGCAGTGCCTGCCGATCGGCTGTATTTGCATGCGCGTCGGCACTGCGAACTTTCTTCAAGAATTGAACCTGCAAATAGCTGAGCGGATCGACGTAAGGATTGCGCAGTTCAATGGACTTTCTTAAATAAAGCGTTTTGTCCAAAAGTTCAGATTGCTGAGAAATGGTAAGAATTGCTTCTTTTGTCCAGTTGAATTCATTTTCGATTCTCTGAAAATAGTCCTCTTTCAGCCTTTTAGATTGAACCAGATTGTCCGCATAGTAACGGGCGATTTCCAGATCTGCTACAGACAGCGCGGTTTCAATTTTTTTGACTAGTCCTGTGAAAAAAGGCCAGTCGAAATACATGGCTCTCATAGTCTCAAGAGCGGCCGGGTCAGTTTTTAAAACTTCCTGAAAGGCTGAGCCGAACCCGTACCAGCCGGGAAGCATGAAGCGGCTCTGGGTCCAGGCAAATACCCAGGGGATTGCCCTTAAGTCGTCGATTGATTGGCTGCCTGATTTGCGGCGCGCCGGTCTGGAACCCATTCTAAGCTCGCCAATTTCCGGAAGCGGCGTAGTCTGATTGAAAAATTCAATGAACTCTTTTGAACCATAAACCAGGTCTCTATAAACAGTAAAGGATTTCGCAGAAAGAGCCTCCAAAAGGGGGACTCTTTCTTGGAAAACCGTTTCCGAGGCTTCGTCCGGACTGGCCAGACTGGCTTCCAAAACGGCAGCGGCCAATCTGTCGAAATTGCGCACGGCGATGTCGTTCATCGCATATTTTGCTGCTATAACTTCTCCCTGTTCGGTAATCTTGATGCGATGATCGACTGTTCCGACTGGTTGAGCGAGAATGGCTCGGTGAGTGGGTCCGCCGCCCCGTCCAATGGTGCCGCCGCGGCCGTGGAACAAACGCAATTGAATGCCTTGATGACGGGCAAATTCAACCAGTGCTCTTTGCGCTTTATAAAGCTCCCAGTTCGCTGCCACAATGCCGCCGTTTTTCCCGGAGTCGGAATAACCAATCATTACTTCCTGCATATTGCCGCGATGGGTAATGTAGTTTTTGTATGCTTTGACCTCGAGCAGCGACTGAAAGAGTTTGGGCGCGTTTTGCAAATCTTCAATTGTTTCAAATAAAGGCACCACACTGACCGTGCGATCGCTTTTTTGTGATGAATAGAGTTCTGCTTCCTTGGCGAAAAGAAGAATGGCCAGCAAATCGCTCTTGCATTGCGTCATGCTGACTATATAAGTATCGATTGCGGCAATGCCGAATTTATCCTGCAATGCAGCCATGGTGCGAAAAACTTCAATGGTTTGATTGGTGGGCTCGGAAAATTTCGGGTGCGTGGGAATGAGCGGGCGCAAACTTTCGATTTCTCGATTAAGAAATGAAACCTTATCTTCCTCGCTGAGATGGCGGTAGCCGCCTTCTATGAGTTTTAAGGAAATGCTGATCTCATCGAGAGCATCGAGATGTCTTTCCGAATGCTGGCGAATGTCCAGCTTGGCCAGATGAAAACCGAAAATATCGATGGCATAGAGCATTTTTCTCAGGCTGGTCAAACTGGCAACACAGCCTTGCGATTCAAGCGAATTGTAAATCATCTCCAGTTCTTGGCGAAACTCTAGATGATTCTGGTAGGCACCAGCTTCATTTTCCGCATGCAAGGCGCGCCGCAGTTTTTCCTGCATGAAAAGGAGCTTCTGACGCACTTCTTCAAGGCGATAGCGGTCCCTGTATCTTTCGTCGAGTTCCGGAAAAAGCAGGCGATCTTCAGCCAGAGAAGCATGAAATTCATCGCTCAAGGTCAGCCAATTATGTGAATGGCTCAAATCATTGAACAGTGACTCCATCTCTTTCATGTAATGTTTGAGAACAAGCGAGCGCTGATAGTTCAAAGTCTTTACAGTAACTTCCGGAGTGACAAATGGATTGCCGTCGCGGTCTCCGCCGATCCAGGAACCGAAAGTTACAAAACGGCGGCTCTTCAGTCCGTTCGATTTTGTTTCTCCTGCCAGTTTATCCAGTTCTCCAGCCAGATCGTGGTGAACATCCAGAATCGCCCTGATCACGACATTTTCAAAATGATAGAGCCCGTATCGCACTTCATCCATTACTTGCGGTTTGAAATAGATGACATGATCGGTCATCCAGAGCGACTCTATTACCTTCAGCAAATCATCTGTGACGGCTTTGGTTTCGCGCCTGGAAAGAGGCGGGTGATCGCGCCTTTTCAAAAGTCGCGCCAGATCGAGCTGTTTCATCAAAACAGTGCGCCTGGTAATTTCAGTAGGGTGCGCAGTAAAGACGACCTGTACATCCAGTTGTGAAATTGCCCTTTGCAGTTTGTCCTTGCCCGCTTCGCTATTTTCCATGCGGTGAAAAACAGCAGTTAATGAGTCCGGCTCGGGGCGGTCGTTTGTTTCGTGTTCTCTTTGAGTGCGGCGGCGCACGCGATGGTTTTGTTCGGCAATATTGATCAGGTCGAAATAAGTAAGAAAAGCCTTGATCACTTTACCGGCATTTTCCGCATCCAGACTTTCTACAAGCTCTGCCAGCTCTTTTTTCAGCTCGTCTGTGGGTTGACTGTGAATGGCTTTGGAAAGCAGCCTGAAACGCTCGACGATATCGAAGAGCTGGTCGCCTTCAAACCGCCGGATCGTGTCTCCCAAAAGGCTGCCCAGCAAGCGGACATCTTCACGCAACGGGCGGTCGCGGTCGTCTGTTTTTGCTTTGCTGGCGCTTGATGAGCTCATCGCTCCCCGTTAATGCAATTGTCCCAATCAGAGGCGAAGTCGAGGATCTTTTCTTTGAGAGTTTTCAAAACTTGCGATCGTTTCATGGCAAAGTTGATCTCTTTCATGCCATTCACCTTCATTGCCGACATACCGATCTGTTCAAGCGTATTTAGCTCTTTGTCGATGTCACCGACTACTTGCATGCAGATATTGGCGACTTGCTGATTGTTATGATTGAACTGATCGGGAAGGCTCATTTTCCCCGGCGCAATCTTGGCCGGGGCCCCGGCGCCGGCTTGAGAACGCCGCATTTCCAGGAAATCCTGTTCTGACAAAAGCCATTTGCTTTCGTCTGCGTCGTATGAGCGATCCGGATCAACAGCTTCTTCTTGTGCATGAGTGACGATTTGAAACTGATCGGTATCGGTCGCTTCTTTGCGCGCTACTTTGATCACCTGACCAAAAATGCGCTTGGCCAGAGGTCCAATATTAGCGCTGGTCAAACCATGGCCCAGAAGAGTGCGGTCCCCTTGCTGGCTTTCCACAATCTCCATGAAGGGTCTGCGAGTGGGATCTCCAGGACGGAAACCGATGAGAATCTCGCTGGGGACAATGAAAACAAGGATTTTGCCCATAAAGGCCTGAACCACTACTGCCCACTCGCGTGTGGAAACATGGCCCTGGAAATATTTGACGGTGTGAGAGAAACGGCTGAAATCCTTGAATTCGAATTCGCCTTTGGGCCGTTCGCAGTGCACCTTCAAAGTCTCATGAATGGGATTCTTGTTAAATTCTGCGACATAACGGCTGAGAAAATCGAAAAGCAGGTCTACAAACGCACTGGTATTGAGGGTCTCCCCTTCCTGCACTTGATTGAGGTGCAGAGTCTGGTCCGCTTGCAAAGCGTTGGAATCCAGGACTGACAGCCATTGTCTTGTCTCTTCACTGGTATTGCGGTCTTTTACATTGCGCAAGATTCTGCTTTTGAGATCCTCTCCAGTCGTTTCTGTCATGTCAAAAATCCTTTTTTAGACTTTGCTTCTTACAAGATGAGGGTGAATTATATCTCATCGCTTGATCATATATAGAACTTACCTTTTGCCTTCCCATTCCAGCAAAAATCTTTCCACAAACTCTTCCACGTATCTGTGCCTTTCCTCGGCAAGGGCGCGCGCAGAATCGGTATTGAGACGATCTTTGAGCAGAAATATCTTTTCATAAAAGTGATTGAGAGTTGTGCCGCGGCTGTTCTTGTATTCCTCAAACGATTGATGCATGACCGGAGGTTGTTCGGGGTCGTACATCTGGCGCTGAAAGCGGCCACCGTATGCAAATGTGCGGGCGATGCCGATGGCGCCCAGAGCATTGAGGCGATCGGCGTCCTGGACGACCTGTCCTTCCAGGGTTGTAGGCGTCGTTTTCACTCCGGCGCCTTTGTAGGAGACTTCTTTGATGATGGCGGTCACTTTTGCAATTGTTTCGGCATCCTCTTTTAGTGATTGCAGCCACTCAGAAGCAACTCTGGGCCCGGCTGAGAGATCGCCGTCGTGAAATTTCCAATCAGCGATGTCGTGCAACAGGGCAGCCAGCTCGACCACATAGGCATCGCCCCCTTCTTGCTGGGCAAGCCGCACAGCCAGCGTTTTTACGCGCATGATGTGGAAGTGGTCGTGTCCGGTTGCATCGTCTTTGAGCTTTTCTTTGACGAATTCAACTGTCTGTTCTACTATCGAGCGTTGCTTATCGCTAAGAGCGCTCGTTTCTCTGTTTGTCCTGGCGCCGGGCACAGTTACTACCTCATTTCAACTTCTGGTCAGTGTCAATATCTCATCTGTGTACTGGGGAAACTCCTTTAGCAATACCTCTCGTTGCCCGTGCTCGTAGTCGACAAAATCAAAGCCCGGCGCCACGGTGCATCCTAAAAGTGCGAACTTTCCACCGGTCAAAAGGCGGGCCGCCTGCCACTGACCGGCATGTACAACCACCTGTGGTGCAGAGCAGGCGTCGGGATAGGAAGTCAGCTTAGTAATTTCCAGCTTTCCTTCTTTGTTAATCCGGTAAAGTTCAACCGCATCGCCTGCATAAAAGTGCCAGATTTCGTCTGCAGGCAGGCGATGAAATGCAGAAAAGGTATCTTCGGTAAGCAGGAAGTAGATGCATGTCGAAACCGACTTCTGGCTGCAGGGCAAGGCTCCGGCCATTTTTTCTTGAGAGCGATAGGTTTCTCGAAAGTAACCTCCCTCAAGTGGAAGTGGCTGCAATTTCAGCCTTTCAATCAGCAATTGGGCGTCCGTTTTCGCTGTTTTCATCAGAAAGGACCGCTGTTCCAACCTCCGATACTCCCGCTTAGCGATGGTCGCCGAGGTTACGAAGAGGCAGGGGAAGGATTTGCCATGTCTGTGTATGATACTTTGGTTCCGCTC
>CAZHEZ010000110.1:0-25547 GCA_964531315.1 uncultured Candidatus Obscuribacterales bacterium
CACCAGGGTTCAAGCGCTTTCAGCCAAGTAGTCGACAGACAAAACAAAAGCATGATCAGTCGGCGCTTTTTAAGCGTCGGCTTTTTGGCACGTACTTGAAAACCAGAGCAATTGCGATTCGCCCGATCTTTTGACTGACAGATCATTGAGCGGCGCGGCTTTTCCCGCTATATTGAATGAGGAAATCCTCTGAAATCGAGACGTAGTTTGGTTCTTATCATTCAATACATTTCCAATCGATATGCAAAAGGAGTCTATGAGCACACATCCTGGCGGTTTAGAACATACTTTGGAAATAGACAGAACCTTTGTTGAATCCGGCGGCGGCAAGCAGGCATCTTTGCAAGCGAAAGAACTAAAACTTGAGAGCCTCTCGGAACCAGTGCATTTCATTGGTATTGGCGGCATCGGCATGTCCGCTCTAGCCCGGCTCTTACTGCGTGAAGGCAAGGCTGTGTCCGGCTCAGACAAGGCGGCAGGAGAGATTACTCAAGAGCTGGAAGCTTTGGGCGCCAGAATTTTCATCGGACACCGAGCTGAAAATATTGCCGATGCCGGCAGCCTGGTGATCTCAACTGCAATCGTGAGCGAAAATCCCGAACTGGCAGCAGCACGGGCCAAAAATCTTCCTGTTTTCCATCGCTCTGAAATGCTGGCTGCACTGGCTCACCGTTCAAAAATGGTTGCGGTGACGGGCACACACGGAAAAACCACCACCACAGGCATGGTCGCTCAGGTGCTTATCGACGGCGGGCTCGATCCGTCAGTGGTTGTCGGCGGAATCTTTGAGCGCATCGGCAGCAATGCCCGCTACGGACAGGGCGGATACTTCGTCGCCGAAGCCGACGAATCGGACGGCACCCACGCAAATTTGCGATCGCATCTGGCAGTGATTACCAATATCGAGCCTGATCATCTGGAGAATTATCCAGGCGGAATGGCACAAATCGAAGAAGCAATGCTGGCATTTGCTCATTGCTCAGACAACAAAGTAATTGTTTGCCTCGATGACCCTGGCTGCAGGAATTTGCTCAAAAGAATAAGCCGACCGACAATCACTTATGGACGCATTGATCTGGCTGCCGATGCTGATTACCGTTATGAGTCCTTGCCCGGCTTCGGGATGCGGGTCTGGCAAGCTCAAAAATGTTGGGGCGAATTGACCCTGAAAGTTCCTGGCGAGCACAACAAACAAAATGCTCTGGCGGCAATCGTGTGCGCCATGGAATTGGGCATTCCTTTTGATACGGCAGCCCGCTCAATGGAGAATTTTTCAGGCGTTGCCCGTCGCTTTCAGATCAAGGGCGATGTTAATGGCACTCTTATCGTCGATGATTATGCTCATCACCCCACTGAAGTGATTGCCACTCTGCAAGCAGCTCAGCAGTACATTGCCGCCCAGTCCACAAACGGAAGCAAAAAGGCTTCCAGAATTGTGGCGGTTTTCCAGCCGCATCAACCGGGACGCCTGCGCGATCTCTGGCAGGACTTTCTCAAATCGTTCGATGGCGCCGATCTTGTCTTAATCACCGACATTTACGTCGCCCGTGGTGGCGCCATTGATGGTATCACTGCCGAGCGTTTCGTCAGCGAAATGAGTCATGCCAATGTGAAACATTTGGCCGGCAAGACCGTGGATTTACCCGAAAAAATTGCCGATCATCTCCAACCAAACGACCTGGTATTAACGATTGGCGCCGGTGATATTACTGATGTTGGCAGCGAGCTCATCAAATGCTTGAAAAAAAGCCAGGTATAAAAGAAGAACAAATGGACGCTCCGCTCGCTCGTTTTACGACGCTCAAGATCGGCGGCGAGGCCAAACGGTTGATACAGCCGACCAGCGTCCAGGAATTAGCGGACATTGTTGATGAACTAGCCAAAAACAATGAGCCCTGGTTTGTTTTGGGCGGCGGCTCCAATCTTTTGGTTTCATCCAGGGGTTTTGCCGGCACTGTAGTAAGAACCACGCAAATAACTGCCGTCGAGAGACTGGAGAGCAATCTCATCGAAGCAGGGGCGGGCTCGCGCTTGCCTCATCTGGCCAGGCACGCTGCTCAATGGGGACTTTGCGGCCTGGAATTTGCCGCCGGCATACCTGGAACAGTGGGCGGCGGCGTGATCATGAATGCCGGTGCTCACGGCAGCTCCATGTCTGAGATTGTCGAGGAAGTGTCGATTTACGACTCCACGCTAAACAAAGTTTTGACTCTGAAAAAAGACGAGCTCGGCTTTCAATACAGACGTTGTGCTCTGGACCCCAACAAACATGCAGTTCTTTCGGCCAAGCTGCGCCTCAATACGGACAAACCGGAAGAAATCGAAACCCGCATCCGCCATAATGAAGAATACCGCCTGCGCACGCAACCGATCGGCTTTCCCAATGCCGGCAGCACCTTCAAGAATCCGGAACCGGCCAAAGCTGCAGGCATGCTGCTCGATCAATCCGGCGCCAAAGAGCTGAAAGAAGGACAAGCAGCAGTTTCGGCTCTACATGCCAATTTCATCATCAATCTGGGCGGCGCCACCTCCTTTGAGGTGACATGCCTGCTTCAGAAGATGCAAGACAGAGTGATGGAAAAATTTGGAGTAAGACTTAATCCGGAGTGGAAAACGCTGGGAGACTTTACACAAGAAGAGAAGGCAGTCTGGAAGCCCTGAAGATAGACAGTGAGAAGCGGCTATTTAAAAGAATAGTCGGGTTACCATAGGAAGCAGCCGCAGGTTATGGATCAAGCCAAGTGTCAGAAGTGAATTACGTCAAATTAGGGCAACACGGCAGTCCGGTCGTAATGTTGCACGGCTGGGGACAGTCGCTTGAATCCATGCGCGTTCTGGGCGATCTGCTTTCGCGCTACCACCAGGTCTATCTGGTCGATTTCCCTGGTTTCGGAAAGTCCCAGAAACCTAAAGATGACTGGGACACAATCGATTACGCACGCTGCATTGACGATTTGTTTGAAAGTTTGCATTTGGAAAACGCCATAGTAATCGGACATTCATTCGGCGGAAGAGTGGGCATGCGTATGGCGGTTCGCCACAAAAAACGCGTCAATACACTTATTTTGATCAACTCCGGCGGCCTTAGATCGCAATTGAAAGGCAAGCGTTTTTATCGCGCCAGAGCCCTCAAACTGCTCTCCAATTCTCTCAAATGGTGCGATTCCACATTCGGCAGTCAATATTTCGAAAAGTGGTTTGTGCCCAAGTATGCCTCCAGAGATTACAGAAATGCCGGTGCTTTGAAGAATATTCTGGTCAAAACCGTCAATGAAGATCAAAGTCAGGATGCCGGTCAAATTAGCTGCCCGACCTTTCTATTGTGGGGAGAAAAGGACGAAGAGACACCTGTTGAAATGGGATATCGATTGAAGGCGATCATTGCCAACTCTAAACTTCTTGTCCTGCCTGACAAAGATCACTTTCCGTTTATTGATGAGGGTGCCCATCTTTGTGCCTATTACATTCTTGAGTTTTTGAACGCCAATAAAATTGAGTCTCAGGCGATTCGGCAAGGAGACTTAGCCAATGTTTGAAGAATTCTCAGCATCCCCTGAGTCAGTAGGCGTCGGCATTGCTCTGGCGGCGCTCGGTAATATAGGCTTTTTTGAAAAACGCGGTTTGCGTTATTTGCAGTACTTTCAACAACAAGAATATGAAGGAAAACGCTTCGTAGACTGGATCGTAGAAAAACGCGCCTATGACAGAAAAGGCACGGCATTGACGCTTTTTTGCGGAGCCATCAGTGCCTTTTTTCTTTCAGTGGACGCCCGAGGCACCTTTTTGACCGGCGTCTTTGCCTGCATGGCATTGCTTCGTCTGGCCCGCCAGGAAGAAGATCCGACCGGGACAGGCAAAATAAAGCTCAACATGACTGAAAGAGCCAGGCGCATTTTTCGCCTGGCTATGTGGCTGTATGTTGCCGCAGTTGTTGCCATGGCAGTGGCATCCTGGTTTGCAGCTGCAGTCTACAAGTTGCCTGTTTTCCTGGCCGCATCCGTTGTCCTTACTCAATGTCAGCCGCTCTTTCTCGTTCTTGCCAATCAAATTCTATCGGGGCAGGAAAAAGAGCTGCAGGAGAGTTTTGCCAATCAGGCAAGGGCCATCCTCGGGCAAGTCAAACCAAGAATTGTCGGCATTACGGGCAGCTATGGCAAAACCAGTACCAAAGTCATTCTTGCCGACATTCTTTCCTCTGTCGGCCCAACTTTCAGCACTCCGCGCAGTATCAACAGCTACATGGGAATGACGCGCGAAATCCGGGAAAAGATGCGGACCGGTCATCGTTTTGCAGTTGTAGAAATGGGCGCCTATTACATCGGATCGATAAGACGCATGTGCACGCTTACTCCGCCCGATGCAGCAATTATCACAGCCATCGGCGGCATGCACCTGGAAAGATTTGGCTCGCCGGAAAATGTCTTTAAAGCCAAATCGGAACTGGCACAGGCAGTGCCCGCCGATGGAATTCTTGTCGTCAACGGTGACAACGAATATTGCCGCAGAGTGGCCCAAGAAAACCCCAAGCGCATCACCAGACTTTATGGACTGGACAGAAATTCCGGTCCCCTGGATGCCTATATGGGTGAAATCACGGCGACGGCGGAGGGAACTTCATTCACCATCGAATTTGCCGGCAAGTCCTACAAGGGTTTCACAAAATTGCTCGGCAAGCCCATGCTGAGCAACATACTTGCTTCCTTCACCATGGCCGTCTCGCTGGGGTTAAACCCTGATCTGGTCATCGCTGCCATTCGCCACGTAAAAACAGAAAGCAATCGATTGGAGCCCGTCAAAACTACGGCCGCGTCCTTTATTGCCAATGCAAACGGAAAACCGATTCGTCAGGGACGGGTGCTTCGCCTCAATGATGCATACAATTCCAATCCGGTGGGATTTGCAGCCGCCCTTGAAGTTTTGTCCCAGCAGAAAAATGGGCGCCGAGTATTAGTCACGCCAGGCATGGTTGAACTTGGTGATAAGCAGTTTGAAGAAAACAAAAAAGCAGCTCAACTGGCGGCCGGCGTTTGCGATCTGGTGGCCATAGTCGGCAACACCAATCGACAGGCTTTGATAGATGGTCTTTCTGAGGGCGGAATGCCGGACGAGAAGATCAAGAAATTCGACAAGATGTCGGAAGCATTCAGTTTTCTCGGTCATGATTATTGCCAGGACGGCGACACTGTCTTGATTGAAAACGACCTGCCCGACCTTTATGAAACTGTTCCGGTATTTTAGTCAATGAACTCAAACGGCGACAAAAAAAGAAAAGTAGTGGCGGTGCTCTTTGGCGGGCGATCAGTTGAACACGAGATTTCAATTATTACCGGATTGCAGCTGATAAAAGCCATGGATACGGTCAAGTATCGACCGATTCCGGTTTACATTTCTCCCCAGGGCAAATGGTTTTGCGGTCAGGCACTGCTCGACAAAAGCTTCTACCGAAGCATGCCGGCATCCCTTAGTACGGTCGATGAAGTGACCCTTCTGCCCGAACCGAATGTTAAAGGGCTGACTGTCAGGCGGCCAAAAACGAATGCCCAGGCACCATATTCAATGCTGGGACGAGCATCGGAGTCAGTTATTCACGTCGATATTTTCCTGCCGGCTTTCCATGGCACGTATGGCGAAGACGGCTGCATTCAGGGGCTTTTGGAACTGGCTGATGTACCATATACGGGCTGCAACGTACTGGCGTCGGCACTGGGCATGAGCAAATATCATGCAAAAAAACTGGTAGAAAGCCACGGCATTCCCGTGCTTCCAGGAGTGGTAGTAAAACGCGAGTCCATAGAAGCGGACTTAGGAAATCATCTCGACTTCTTGCGCGAACAAGTGCTTCAGCACCCCGGACTGGAAGAGTTTCCTCTCTTTGTGAAACCGCTTAATTTAGGCTCCAGTATTGGCGTTGCCAAAGTGAGAAATATCGAAGAGTTCAATTCTGCCATCGTCCTGGCTCTCAAATACGACGTCGGCGCCATTGTCGAGCCATGTCTGGACGAAAAAATGGAACTCAATGTTTCAGTCATCGACGACGGTGAACCGAAAGCATCGGTTGTAGAAATTCCTGTTTCCTCCTCAGGTGATGAGCTTACCTATGAGGATAAATACCTGCGCGGCGGCAGCAAAAAAGGTGACAACACGCTGGCAGGAATGGCGTCTTTGACCAGGGTTATTGACCCGAGCGACTTGCCTGAGGAATTGAAGACAAGAGCGCGGGACTATGCCGTCAAAGCTTTCAAAGTCCTGAATTGCTCAGGCGTTTCACGAATAGACTTTATGCTCGACAAGCGCACGGACGTGCTTTATTTCAATGAGATAAACACAATACCCGGCTCTTTTTCATTCTATCTCTGGATGAATTGCAAGCCGCCGCATTTTTACACGGAAGTAATATCGACAATCCTCGATCGAGCCGAAGACACATATGCCAGAAAAACAGCTCTGGCCCGAGAAATAGGCTTCAAAGCACTGTTTAAATAGGCAGCGCTTGAAATGGACGGACCACCGAAAACTGCCATTTTTCACTGAAAGAGCAGTCTATATCCTGCCTTGAAGGTCCATGGCTGCACAGGCAGACAGGCAGTTGAATGGCACTGAGATCCGGCAGCGGATGCTGATCCAGACAGGTAACGGCCAGATTGGCCGACAGATTGTCAAAGAGATATTTCCCTCGTTTCAAATCCAGATCGATCGAATAGGCAAGATTCTCAATATTCAAGGGCGCAAATCGCAACTCCCCTTGATACGGATTCGGCACATTTGTAGAGTCGTGGAAATGCCAGCCGCACTCGCCGGACAGCGGTCCGGCACCGTGCCTGGTCAAGTAGGTACGCGTCACGTAGATTACTTTCAGAGCATCGATGCCATAGCGATGGCACAAAAACGCTACGTTCTCCAGACCGGTTTTCGATCTGGTCAAATGTGGATATTGATCCAGCCGGTGTTCGTCCAGCATCAGGCCCTGAGCGCCTTCAAAGACAATGTGTTTTGACTGTGGTGGTCTAAAACCAAGCTCTGCATTTTCGAGAATGCTTTCACACTCATCGATGAAAACTGAAATCATCGGCTCTATTTTATCGATCATCTGCTCCAGCTCTGTATCTGCCGAGGCAATCCCGTGCTCTAGAAGGCGCACAGGTAACCAGTCTCGAGCAAGTCGCCTGAGTTTTTGTCTGAGCAGATATGGATTGAGCAGGTCTTGAACCTGTGTCCTGAAGTGATCCGCACGCAGACAGCGCGTTACCGTTTCATTAATGCCGACCCCGCAACTTCCGTGTCTGCTCAAACCGCGCTTTTGCTCGATTGCTTGATTGACCAGTACATCCAGAGGTGTGCTCAGAAATGCTCGTGCATCGATGGTCACCTTTGGAGTCAGACCGAGCTTTTGCAATTCGGCCAACTCCCTTACAAACAGTCTTGGATTGACCACAAAAAACTGTGACAAATGCGTCGGACAGTGACTAAAAGAACCGGCGCCAAAATGACTGAAAACATGCCGCTGTCCAGCGGCAGTGACGACGGTGTGCCCGGCTTGCGCTCCGCCGTTGAAACGAACTACCGTGCAATCTTCCTGCATTCGGCAGGAGAGAAAGTCGGTCACTAATCCTTTCCCTTCATCTCCATAGTTTGCGCCGATCACGGCCAACCCGGTTCTCATAGTGCTCACCTCCTGCCTACCCTATCAAAATCGGCAAAGCCGGCATACAAAGCCCCTGAAGCGCCTGCAAAAGCAGAGCAGCCGTCTTACCGGGCCAACTATGTGCGACTTGTTCGGGATTTTCACCCTGGACAACCTGCATGATCGAGACAATCAATTCAGAAAGATGTCGGTGATCGCTAAGGGCAATTGACCGTCTGCCCAATAGCTTGCTCCAGCCTTCTTTGGTTTGCCTGGGTCGTGTGCGAAAGTAAGAGCCTTCTTCGGTGATGATGTGAAATACTTCCCATGTCTGAGAAGCCAATTTCAGAACTTCAACTGTGCTCAAGTTTCTCTGTAATCCGCCCCCCAGAAATTTTTTCACATGGGCAGCAACAAGCTCAGGTGGCGGCGGTTCATCACCAACTGTGAAGAGAAATCCCTTTTTACTTCTCTTCAGCCATGCATCGCATCTGGTGCGCGTCGCCGCAAAGTACCAGGGCAAGTTGTAACTCTCAAAATTGTTGCCGCCGCCATTTCCTTCGATATAGAACTTGGCCAGCTGCTCGGCGATGCGGATATCAGCTTCGAATTGTGTAACCTGCAGAGGCGACCGATCCGCCCAGGCATCGCCTAATGCCATGCACATGACGTGCGGATCGGTGACCGGCTTGCGCTCATAAATCGACTCGACCAGAGTTCCTAACCCTTCACGTATCAGGCTCTCAGCAAGAAATCCCATCGACCCTGTCTGATCGACGGCGACAATAATGGGAGTGGAAAGGGGATTCTCAGCCGAATCGCGCGATTCTCGAAAGCTGACTGTGGCTGGATCGAGGTCAGGATCAAGCCCGTGGCTGAATATTTCGTCGATCGATTTCCTCAGATTGCCTCTGACATAGTGGTCCCAATCATCATGACTCCATCTTGCATATCCCATGATCATTCCTCCTTTTATAATTCGGCGTCAGGATCGCCAGCAAAAACGGCGCACCTGCATTTGCATCACAGGCGGTGCATGCTTCGATCTCGATGTACGAATTTGCCTGCAGATGCAAAGAACACATCTGCAAATTGATTAGGTTTAAATCCGGCCGTTACGTAACACTTACGACCAGAAAATAAATGATTTATCGTTCTTCTTACGCTTACTATCGTACGCCTACTTGGCACACATGTCAATGTCGACTAGATTTATCGAACATAGAACCTGGCTTGAACGTCTCCCAGACGCTTTTTATCCTGAAAGTCAGACCGTTAACGGTTTAACTTCCAGATTTGAGCTGGTGCCAATCTGGAAACTTCAGCCTGTTGAAAACACTTTCTATTTGCCGAAAAAATGTCGCAGTTTTTCCCAGAAGCTGGGCGTCGCTTGCTGAGTCTGAGTGCGCCTTCGGTAATTGGAGTCTTTGGCATCAGGTCTGGTCAGACGCTCACTGGTTCTACGCGCACCAGATCCATGTTGCATGTTTTGTGATTCAAGTCTTTGTGCATCTTTTCGTGTCACCTTTTGAACATCTTCTTCTTTGGGCTGCTCGCGCTCAAGCCAATTGGCAGGACGTTTGCTTGAATCGGAATGCAAGCCTGAGCGCAAATTAGGATTGGTGGGCGGTCCATCCTTGCGCACTGTTGTAACCACGGCAGGTGCCGCAGTAAAGGCCTCTTCGGGTATCTCGAAATCGGGATGAATGGCGTGATAGATGCGATATAGCTCATAGCGAATCTCGCGAGCGCTGAATGGACGATCTTCGGGATTGTGTGCTGTTAATCGTCTGATCAAATCATCAAGTTCCGGAACCACATCGGCATGAATGATGCCTGGAGCACTTACTGTCAGCGGTTTGGGACGAACACCGGTGCATAAATGGCCCAAGGTGGCGCCCAGCGCATACAAATCGCTGCGAGTCTCGGGACGTCCAAAGTATTGTTCGGGCGGCGAATAGCCGGCAGTAACCACTCGTGTTGCTGCTTGTTTCGGCATGAACATGCGGGCAATCCCGAAATCAATAAATACGATTTGCCCTTCCGGCGTGAGCATCAAGTTGCTCGGCTTTAAATCTCTATAGATGATGGGCTGATCTCTTTCATGCAGATACTCAAGAACTTCACAGCATTGAATGCCGATTTCTACGGTTGCCTCGGATCCGAAAGGCCCATAATTCTGCACAATCGAGTCCAGGTTCTTGCCCGGAATGTAATCCATTACAAGGAAGTACTTGCCGTCATCGGTAACGTGGAAGTCGGAAAAATGCACAATGCCCGAATGATCGAGCTGGCGCAGAATATCGACCTCACGCTTGAACAGTCTTTCTGCTTCGAATTGCTCGTCAGGATTGCTGGGCTTGCTTATCAGCTGTTTGACTACACATTGTGCATTGCCTTGAGACTTATCCTCGGCCAGGTAAATAACGCCCATCCCGCCCTGTCCGAGCGGTTGGCAGAACCTATACCGTTGAAACCAGTCAGCGGAGCTTAGCATTACGAGTTTTAACTCCGGCACTTGCACACATTGCCGTGCCTCTCAATTCCGATACAGCAATAGATTCATACCCCTGCAATCGGGCTATCAATCGAGCTGTAACGCCCAAAAGACGGGCCTGACATATCAAGAAAAAGTCAAGAGTTGACATACGTCCGTATGGCATGCTAACTTTTAATCATCTCCCCACTGCACTTGAGTCGTACCCCTTATGCGGGCTTAGAGCCTGTCGGAGGTAGAGTTATGGGTCTTGCCAATATATCTATAGTGGGGAATCTCGTGAAGGCTCCCGAACAAATACAACTTGCTAGCGGAAAGCTAAAAACTACTCTCGTTGTCGCTGTCAATCACAGTAAAGAAAGTGAATCAGCTGACTTCTACAACGTTGTTGCTTGGGGCCGCCTTGCTGAACTAGCCGGACAATATCTGGACAAAGGTCAGCAGGTGACCGCGACAGGACGACTCACGCTCGATCGATGGACCGACAAAAACGGTCAAGCGAGAGTCACACCTGTAGTGAGCGCCGATCAAATCGCCTTTCCCAAGCGTACTCAGCCGGATTATTCAGGAGGTGACTTAGAAATGAAGACAGTCAACAAAGGGGAATCATTTGGCAGAGTCAAGTTCAAAGAGGCTGACGTTGGAGAGGAATTCGAAGACGTCGATGAAGAAGCCGGCGACGAGGATGAAGATGACGAAATCGTCGAAAGAGTCAAAGGCGTATTTGCCGACTCACCTCCTGTAAAAGGCGGCAGAAAACG
The DNA here is from genome assembly GCA_964531315.1 of uncultured Candidatus Obscuribacterales bacterium. GTDB lineage: Bacteria > Cyanobacteriota > Vampirovibrionia > Obscuribacterales > Obscuribacteraceae > QKMZ01. Next base: position 10,880 of record CAZHEZ010000110.1, read on the forward strand.
CGCTAAAACAGCGTAGTTCAGAATTTTATTTTGAAGAAGAAATAGTAGTCATCTTGCTTTCACACCGAGCAAGACCGGCTGTGACGTGAAAAATCAAAGGATATTACCTAGTAGGAGGGGGGGGTAAATAGCGCTTTCTTTCAAACCAATGTTCCTGAAAGACTAGAAAGGACCATGCTTATAGAGCAGATTCAAAAAAAGACTTGATTGTAGTTCGGTTGAAAAACCGTTCAAAAGTAAAAGGGAAAGGCATGGGGATCGCCTTTCCCTTTTGCAATGAGCACCCTCTGAGGGATTCGAACCCCCGACACCCGCCTTAGGACGGCGGTGTTCTATCCAGCTGAACTAAGAGGGCCAACTGTACTTCTGTAATTATGATCCTAGCATCATGGCAACTTATTTTTGACCGGCTGTCCATTTGACAAAGCGCCAGAGCCCCGGACCAATTGCCATAAACGCCAAAAGGAAAAGTACAGCCAGGGCACATAGAGCAATTATGGCACCGTATTTCATGCTGTCCGGTTTGTAATTAAACTCGATTGCATGCGCTCCCAGAGGCACAGAGACTGCGCGTGTAAATCCATTTGCCCTGTATATCGGTACAGAAATTGAATCCAGAGAGGCCTTCCAGCCAGGGTAAAACTGATCGCGCAAAATCAGCATAGAGGGTGTTGGAGCGTTTACCGAAATGGCTATGTGTTCCGGTTTGTCGACAAGTAATTCGCAACTGGCAGTTCTTTGAGAATTAGCTGAGAAAAAACCCCGTGGATAGTTCGCTTTTGGTTTGTCATTTTTTTCAATGAGAGGCAGGGATGATGCCTGTTCCACAGCGGAACCCTTCCCTTCAAGAATACGATAGGCTTGATCTGTATTATCGATCCAGCTCCAATGATCGACCAATTCCATCCTCGGCTGCGGGTGTTTTACTTTATAAAGACGCAGATTGAGATTCTCATCCTGGTCGACCACATCAAAGTCGTCCTCATCCAATAGCGGCTGTTTTTCACCATCTCGAATCATCTGTCCGGCCACATATTGCAATGCGGAAGCGGCAAGGAATCTGCGCATGCGCTCGTTGTACTGGCTGTCTTTGACGACCGTGTCAGTTTTCTTGTCTGTGCTCTGCGACCCGGATGCATTGCGTACATCATTAATGAGACTGAGGACAAGATGGCGATATTTTGCCGAGAGCGTGCCCTCGTATCCGTAAGCCTCTTGCACGCCGTAGTCGATGTTGCTATTGCAAACTAAAAGATCGCGGCAATAACGGTAATAGCTCAATGTCCGTTCTTTAGGCTCGCCCCGGAAAAGACTTGATGGAATAGAGAGCGGATCGTAGTACAAATTCAAAACTCGTACTTTGGAAACGTTCTTGGCGCCGGCCTGTTTTTCCAACATATTCAAAAGGGCCGGCTTGTCCGTGATAAAACTGGATGGCGCAGATAGAGGCGGGAAGCGCATTGCCGTGCCCAGCAGATCGAGAGCCACAAGAGCGCAAGTAAAAGCGACAAAACCAAAACTGCCAATTAAACTCTTCTTTCTCAAGATGCAAATTGCCACCATCGTCAGCCCAATCGAGGCGCAGTGGAAAACAGCAGTGCCTATGGCAATAGCAATTTCTGAATTGATGCTCAATTTGACCGATTGAATCGTCAACCAATACTTTCCGAAAAAAACAGATGACAATCCAGCCAGCAAAACAACCAGCCAAAAGATGGCCAGACCGCGCAGCGCCTTAATGCCGACGCGATTATCATGGGCAGCCTGCATGCCGAATGCCGCCAAAAGGCAGAGTGCCATAATCGGCAATATCAAAAGCTTGACTGGATACCTGAATACAGCAAGCTGGCTGACATTGTGAAGCAGCCACGGCATGACCGGAGTATATCTACCCAGAGAGAGTGTGGTACCGACAATCAGCAATAAGGCAACCGGCACCAGCCACGGTGAGCGTGTGTGAAAGATACCGAGCAATGCCAGGGTGATCACGGCTGCACCCAAATAGGCAGAAGGCAAGAAAGGCATGTATGCCGCCCGATCAGCCGCTATCGGCAAGAATCCATTGCCCAGAGTTTGAAGATCGCCGAACGGTTGAGCTAATAACATGGTGGTAAAGCTGTACCAGTTAGCGCTCCACATCATCACTTCACTAGGGTCCAGTCCTCTGGCGCGATTTGAGGTGGATGCCCATTCCAGAGCAGGCAACAAAAGCGGCATACAGAGGCAAACACCGACGGTAAGAGCTAGGACTCGGCAAAGGAAAATCTTGAGCGGGCGCTCTTCTTTTAAGATTTCAGCAGGGTCTTCGTTTTCTTGATCGGCTTTATTCGACCAGCTGGCTTTGCCGTCAAAAAGATAGTGACGCCCGATTCCCGTGAGCGCGTGGGCAAAAACAATGACCATCACAGGCACAAAGACTTCCGGACGCCCGGCGCTGACCATAAGAAAAACAAAAATTGCCAAAAGCATTGTCCAGAATGCACACCTGGAGCGCGTTTTTGCAAAACGAATTTTTCTGGATGAAAGAAGAGCAAAGGGCAACCAGGCCGTGCCCGCGACAAGGGAGTAGTTGGCGCTTAAAGTGAACATATAACCGCTGAACGCAAAAGCCATGCCTGCGCAGCAGGAGGCGGCAAAACCGAGCCCCAGGCTTTCAGCAAGCAGCGCACCACCTGCGGCGGCAACTAAATGGTGGATGATTTGCTGGGTGGACAAACCCTGACTGTAGGTCTGAAGCGCATAAAGCAGCGAAAGTGGATAAAGATAAGACGGCGAGGGAAGAGCAATTTGCGGCATGCCCAGATAAAGAAATGGATTCCATAAAGGCAGCCGCCCTTGTCTTACGGCATCGCCGATGAAACGCGAAAACGGTTCAAAGAACAAATGATGATCGGAAGAAGCAAAACAGCGCGCGCCGAATATGAAAGGAGAATAGTGAACCAAAAGCGGAACGAAGATCAGCGCCACAAACAGGAGATAGCGAATTGGGCGGCTCAATTTAATTGCTTCATCGATTCAATTGATCGCTTAGTGCGTGATGCCGGCTCCGGCAAGATCGGCACCTTTTGCAAAAGGAGAGGTCTCCTCAAGAAGGCTGACGGGAGACGCACCGGTAGAGGGGCGTGCAATCAACGGCTTGACGGCTTCCTTGGAGAACTTCATGACCGGATCGACAGCAGTTGTGCCGGTCGCCACGATCACGATCAAACACATGGCCAGAGCCAATGCCGGAGCCTCTTGCGGGCTGTCGATATATGCTTTTTCTTGGGGCATCGCTTCCACTTTGGCAGAAGGTTTATCGACGATCATTTTGATTACTACTTGAGTGTAGTAATAGATGGCAGGGATGGATGTAGCCAGCGCCACAGCAATCAAGATTGCGCCCAGAGAGATTCCGCCGACCGGCTGCTGGATGGAAGAGCCGGCCCAGAATACAAATATCTTGGCGAAGAATCCGGCCGGCGGAATGGGCAGACCGGCAAGATTGAGCAAGCAAACTGACATGCCCAGACATAGCAAGGGACGCTTGCGAATCAGCCCTGCATAGTCGTCTATTTTGTCGCTGCCTGTTTCGTTGCTGAAGAGAATGGCGCCGGCGAAGGCACCGAGGTTCATAAATCCATAGACGACGATGTAATACATCATCGCCCCCAGCCCTTCATGATTGACGGCCAGAAGCCCGATCATGATGTAGCCGACATGAGCAATTGAAGAGTAGGCGAGCATTCTCTTGAATGATTTTTGGGCGAGCGCAACCAGATTGCCTACCACCATGGAAAGAATAGCCAGGGCACTGACGACTATCACCCAGTCGGAAGCCTGTTTGCCGAATACATCGATCAACAAGCGCAATGCCACCACAAATCCGCCCGCTTTCGAGCCAATGGAAAGAAAGGCGGTGACCGGTGTAGGAGCGCCTTCATAAACATCCGGCGTCCACATGTGGAAGGGAACCAGAGAGAGCTTGAAACCGACTGCGCTTAAAAGCAGAACCAGAAGAAAAACACTGCCCATCATTTCGGTCGGAGATGACATCGGCATTTCCAACCGTTCTCTGATGGCTTGAAAACTGGTCGAACCGGTCAAACCATACAAGAAGGAAAGACCATAAAGGAGAGTTGCCGTCGTAGCAGCCGTGGAAAGCAAGTATTTCAAGGCCGCTTCACTGCTGCGAGCATCCGTTTTCAAAAATCCTGCCAGAACGACACAGCAGATGCTCAAAGTTTCCAGACTGACAAAAAGCATGATCAAATCGGTCGAGCCGGCAAGCAACATGACCGACAGCACCGCCGTAAGCAGAATGGAATAAAATTCGCCGCGATTTCTGCCCAGATGATGTTCGTAGCCTACCGTCATCAGTACGCATATGGCGCCCACCATGCAGACTAGCAAGCCAAAACTGGTAGTCAGCTGGTCGACTGTAAACAATCCATTGAAAAGTGGCAACGCTGTCGCCGACCAGGAACGCATCAAGAACCACATAGCGGACGTCAGACCGAGCAAGCTGAAAAACGGAGTCCATTCTTTCGCCTTCGGAACAAACAAGTTCCACACCGCGGTCAAAAGAATCGCCACCACAAGACATATCTCAGGCAAGAGATATTTGATGCAAATGGCGTACTGCTGCAAGTCGTTCATCTAGATGCCGTCCGTTAAAATCGGTAAGCAAGAGCTCAAGCTCTCAGAAACCTGTGAAATAAGCTCCCTAATTCTACAAAGGCGGGCCTGCCGCTCCCTAAAGAAACGCTTATATTCAGCTCATAAAGATAGAAATGAAATCTTATGACGCCTGGACAACAGGTAATACTTGGCTGTTGTTACGCCAATTAACAAATTCTGAGATGATGGCTGGCTCCCAGCCGGGCGCTATAAGCTAATTTGTCTCAGAGTTAGGATAAGCTCGACAACGCCTATTGCCATTGCTGGATATATGCATCTGCTCTATCGATCGGCGCATGGACAGTGGTCGATTATCTCCAAATCATTAACACTGTCAGCCTGATTAGCTGTAGGACCGTACCCAGTTCAGGCGTTTCCGGTAATATAATTGATAAAAGAGGTTACTCGCATTGGTGGAATCAAGGGAAGTAAAAGAGAATTCTCAGATCGACTCGCCCAAGCGCTGCTTGCTTGCGCTGGAAGACGGTGAGACATTTACCGGCCTCGCATTTGGAAAAGCTGGAACAACAACCGGTGAGTTGGTGTTCAATACCAGCTTGTGTGGTTACCAGGAGATCCTGACTGACCCCAGTTATGCCGGGCAGATTGTCACTCTCACCTGTCCGGAGATTGGCAATTATGGAACCAATATTGAGGATGTCGAATCTCGCCAAATATTTGCACGCGGTCTGGTCATCAGACATCTGAGCAGACGGTACAGCAATTGGCGCGCCACTGCCTCTTTATCCGAATTTCTGGAAGCGCAAGGAATACTCGGCATCTCCGATGTAGATACTCGGGCAATCACCCGTCACATCCGCGACAAAGGCGCCATGCGCTCGGCAATGTCGACTGAAATACTGGAGCCCGAACAATTAATCGCTCTGGCAAAATCTTCCAGCCAGATGGAAGGGGCCGACCTGACCGATGAAGTGACGACAAAAGAGCCTTATAAAGTCGGAGTCGGCAAATATAAGGTTGCGGTCATGGATTTTGGGGTCAAAAAGAGCATTCTCGACCAATTAGCAGCCCGCGATCTGGCCCTTACCGTTTATCCTGCATCGGCGACTGCGGACAAACTTCTTTCCGACAAACCTGATGCTGTTTTCCTGTCCAATGGACCGGGCGACCCTGCTGCTTGCGCAGGAGTTTTGCATGAGTTGCCGAAGCTGATATCGGCTGGATTGCCTATATTCGGTATCTGTCTTGGACACCAGCTCCTTTGCATCTCCATGGGCGCTCAGACTTACAAATTGAAATTTGGTCACCGCGGCGGCAATCAGCCGGTCAAAGACTTGCAGACCGGTAAAGTCGAAATCACCTGCCAAAATCATGGTTTTGCCGTATCTGAAGATAGCCTTCCCGATACTCTGGAACTGACACACGTGAATCTCAACGATCACAGCGTGGAAGGTTTCCGCCACAAAACACTGCCTATATTCGGTGTGCAATACCACCCGGAATCAAGTCCTGGTCCTCATGACGCCAATTATCTTTTCGAGCGCTTTTTCGAGCTGATCGAATCCCATCGAAAAGTGAGCGTTTGATTTGTACAAACTGGCAATCTTTGATTTTGACGGCACTCTTGTCGATTCCGCTCCTGGAATTATTGATGTGATGCGTCAGGTGGTTGAAGAATACGAACTCCACGAGGACATTCTTACTAAGTGGCGAGACCTTGTCGGCGTGCCGCTCGGCAAGCAAATGGAAATCATCTTCCCCAACCATTCGGAAGATTTCTGGCTGGAGGTTGCCGACCGCTATCGGGCCATTTATGACGGCAAGACAATTGAAATTTGCCCGCTCTTTCCCGACCTGATACCAATGCTCAACAGCCTAAAAGCAGCCGGCATCAAAATTTCAATTGCCTCATCAAAGCGCCGCCCGCTTATTGAAGTGGTGCTTGATCATCATCAGTTGTCACCCTATTTTGAAATAGTCGTGGGAGCAACGGATATCACCCATCACAAGCCGCATCCTGAGTCCGTGCATCACACAATCAAACTGCTGGGCGTGCCTTATACAGACACGGTGGTAGTTGGCGACAGTATTTACGACCTGGATATGGCACGCAATGCAGGCGTCGATGCCATCGGCGTAACAACTGGCATTCACAGCCGCGACATTCTGTCGACCGCCGATCCGCTTTACATCGTTGATTCACTTGACGAGGTGTTGCGCATAATTCTTAACGGTAGAAGCCAGAAACTGGCGTGATTCCGTGCCACTTTGCCCAAATTTGGCGAAACTTTTTTAAGCGTACCGCGGGACCAACTTACAACCCATAGCCGTCTGTTAAGATCTGGCAGCTCTATTACGGTTTTTGAGAGCCGCGCACCTGCCGATTTTAGGTGTCCTATAGGCAATTGACTACTACCGCCGGGTCAGGAAGAAAAAAGTTGACAAGAAATTACCACCCAGAAAAAGAAATCCTGACAGGCACCCTCAGCCTGGTGCTGGCCGCAGGAATGCTCCCGACCAGTTTGGCTCCCTGTCTGGCCGCCGATCAAGTGAAGCCGGCCGATGTGCAACTGGATCAGCAAAAAGATCAGAAAGTCCAAACCGGTCAAAATCCTCAACCCATCCAAAATATTCAGAACGCCGCAACCAGCACTGCCCCTGATACCACTGCCGCACCCAGACAAAGGATAATCCTGAAGAAGGGAATGGAAGTCGAAGTCAGCACTAAGGCAGAAGATCTCGTACCTACAGATGATGCGGAATTGGCGAAAAAACAGGTCGATGCGTATCCGGACAACGCCGAAGCGAGTTTCATTTATGCCGTCGCCCTCACGCGCACAAGCAGAGTAGAAGAAGCGCTCAAGGAAATAAGAAGGGCTCGCCGTCTGGCTGAAAAGGATGGCGGACCAGCCTATTTCGACAAAATGATCGCGTCCTATGAAGAGATGCTGAAAAATTATCCGGATGACAATCGCATTCGCTACGGTCTGGCCTGGGCCTATTACATGAAGGCATATCTGATTGCCAGGCAGTCGAAGCAACAACAAGAATATCTGGAGAAGCTCAAACTAATCGCTGCCGCCAAGGAGGCTAAAGCCCAACCTGCCAAGCCTGCCCAGGTGCAAGGCGCACAGGCGCCGGCGGCCTGGTTGAATGCCTGGGCTTCCCCCTACTTGCCGAAAGACAAGGACGGCAATCCGATTAAGCTGCCGGAATTGAAAACCGGTGCAGATGCGCCTCATATTAAAGGTGCACTTGAACAGGCTGCACCATCTGTAGTTCCACAGATAAGAACGTATTATCAATCCGCATTGGGAAATCTGGACGAATTAATCCGAAGAAAACCTGACGATGTCTGGGCGATTGCCTACAGGGCTCATTTAAGTCTCGAGTTCTCCGGCGATCTGGAGTCGTCCATGTCTGTCTGGAGAGACTGCGCGCAGCGTTTTCCCAATAACCCGGCCGCCTTCTTCTTTCTTGGCGAGGGCTATCTGAAGCAAGGCAACTTGAAAGAAAGCCTCAGCAATATTTCCAGAGCCATTGCACTTAGAGGAGTGACCAAGTAGACAGGGAGATGATTGAAAGTATTATCAAAAAAATCTTCAACAAAGGCACGTTCAAGTTCATAGCAGCCCTGTCCATCCCGGCTTGCTTTGTTTACTTCTGGTATTACTCGAAAGATCAAGCCCGTTTGGAAATGGCGTCTTATGACAAAGAGCAGAAAGAAAACCCACTGCAGGACCTGGTTAGAATCGAAAATTATGTTTTGAAGGAAGTCGATGACAGCAACAGCGTGCGCTGGCAACTAGTAGCTAAGTCCGGGATCATGCACCCAGATACAAAAGACGTCGATTTGGAGCAAGTGTTGGTGGAATATTTCGATGGACCAGTACTTAAAATGCGTTTAAAGGCACCGATTGGATTAGCAAATGAAAACACACGCAAAATCAAGCTAGACGCCGATAAAGTGGCCCGCGTTATCGCCGAGGGCGGAGAAGGAAAAGGAACGATGGTCGCTGCCAAAGTGGAGTTAAGTAAAAAAAATCAGTTTGCAGCTACAGGTGATGTTAACATCGTCATGCCCGGGGTAGCCAAGGTGAGAGCAAACAGCGCACGTGGCTCTTTTGGGGGGACAGGAATTAAGGATTTGCGTGTGATAGGCAACACACACTCAGTTGTGAATATGTGAGGCAAATATCCTCCGTTTGAATGAGACGCAGACAGCAGGAAGACCCTAGATCGGAAACTCGTTTTGAGAAAGCAAAGCCCAAGACTGAAATATTCCTCGACCGTGATGGCGGTCACTCTTCTTTTGGCGGCACCGCTTCAGACCATGGCGCAAACCGGCGCCGGCGGTCCCGATGACGGTGGAACCATCGATATTCAAGCCAATGAGCAAGATTTTGCAGACGATCACGTGGTCGCTCGCGGTAATGTGCATGTCATTTATAAAGACAGCATCATCGATGCGCCAATGGCCACGCTGTATAAAGACCCGGCCGGCAAGCCGCAGAAGGCTATTTTTACCGGTCATCCGCACCTCAAGCAAGGCACCAACATCATTCACGCAGACAAGCTCGTCTTCGAGATGCTTACTTCCATAATCATTGCCGACGGCAATGCTCATTCGGAAGTAATTCCGGAAGACGGCTCAAGCGCCACCAAAACAGCCAAGAAAGTCGAAGCCAAAGGAAGCGCCAAAAAGCCGGCCGCCAAGCCACAAAAGACAGAAGAAGTGACTGAGGATCGTCCGGCTGCAGAGGTGACCGCCGATGCGTCTTCAGGCAGTGAAGATCAGACCAAAGAAGATGCGACTGCAACCAAAGAGCCGCCAGCTAAGGCGAGCGAAACAGTAGTCAAGCGCGACAAAATCATTACCGACTCAGACCACCAGGTATTCAACCGCGAAACCGGACAATTTGATGCCAATGGCAATTGCCGGGTCAAGACGGGCGACATCTACGTTAAATCGGACACGGTCAAACTCGTATACGACGCCGACAAAAAACCTGAAAATGCTCTTTTCACGGGCAACGTCAAAGCGCTGCAGGGCTCAAATCGAACCGACTCCGACGTGATGACGTACTTCCTAACTACGAAGCGATTACAGGCAACAGGACATGTGAAATCAACGGTGGTTCAGGCGAAACAAACTGAAACCCCTAAAAAGGGGGGCCCACTCACAACAGCCTCTAGCAGCATAAGTGCCCAGAAGTCTGCAAAATCTGCCCCATCTCAAAAGCCGCCGCTAGCACAAGCGAAAGCGTCCGTCGATTCAGAGCCAGTTCTTATTGACGAAGACAGCGTTGATGCTCAAATTGCCAAATCCGATGCTGCCGCCAAGAAAGCACAAAGTGGTGGTGGTGGTGAATCAACAGATGAAAAACCACCGATCTTCATTTTCTCGGATGCACAGGATTACAGTGAAAACACCGGTCGCTGCACGGCTGACGGCAGTGTGAAGATGTTCTATCAGGACACTATCGGCGTCGCTCCTAAAATGATCATGATCAAAAACCTGGAGACCGGAGAGACGGAAAAGATTCTTCTGCTTGGCCGTTGCCAGGTCACACAGCCAGGCAAGCGTTGGATCGCCGACCGCATCACCTACACGATCTCCAACGACAAAGTGGAAGCGGAAGGCAATACCAAAGCCTTTATCTTGAAACAAAAAACGGAAGAAGGCGGCACCAAATTGGCTGAGAAGAAGTCGACCACAGGCAGAAATACGCAGATTCTTCCCACAAAAAAAGAGACGATTGCTAACACTCATCCAACTACTGCGACCGGCAATACCAGGCTGAGCGCCACAAAGGTGGAAACTCCAAAATGACAGCAACAGCAATTAACAGAACCAATGTAGCGGTAAAAACGCTCACCATCGAAAACCTGCAAAAAAGCTACGGCGGCAGGAAAGTGGTGGACGGCGTCAGCTTTCACGTCAGTCGCGGCGAAGTAGTCGGACTGCTGGGCAGAAACGGCGCCGGCAAGACCACTTCATTCGATATGGTCCTTGGTCTGGTCAAGCCTGAGCGTGGACGCATCGCCATGGGCGATAAGGACATGACCAGAAAGTCGATTCATGAAAGAGCTCGCATGGGCATTGGCTATCTGCCGCAAGAAAATTCCATTTTCAGAAAGTTGACGGTGAAAGAAAACATACGCCTGGTCCTGGAATTGCGCAAAATGGGCAGGCGGGAGCAAAAGGAGCGCATTGATTGGCTGCTTGAGCAATTCGGTTTGAGCCACCTGGGCCACATGCACGCAGTGGCTCTATCAGGCGGTGAACGCCGCCGTCTGGAAATCGCACGTTGCCTGGCTATTGAGCCGGAATTCATGCTCTTGGACGAACCTTTTACAGGTGTTGACCCGATTTCCATCTCGGACATTCAAGGTTTGATTCGCAGGTTGCGCGATGAATGGAATATGGGTGTGCTGCTTACCGACCACAATCCCAGAGCGACTTTGAAAATTACAGACCGAGCTTATTTGATCGACTACGGCAAAATTCTTGTCGCGGGTTCTTCCCGTGAAGTCGCCGACAGCCCTGTGGCCCGCAAACAATACCTGGGAGAGGACTTCGTTCTATGATTGGCGGCATCAAACTGATTGACCGTTATATTGCCAATGAATTCTGGCAACCGCTTTTGTTTGGTATCGGCATCGTTACAGGTGTCTGGTTTGGAGCCGATCAATTGAGGACCATCTTCAATTTGATCATGCGCGCCGGTGTTCCCATCAATATGGCTTTTACGATTCTCGGCTTGCACTTGCCGGAAATTATCGTTATGACCATTCCCATTGGTGTTTTGCTCGCCACCTTGCTCGTCTTCAACAGACTGTCTGGCGATTCTGAAATCATTGCTATGCGCACCAGTGGTGTGTCTTTCTACAGAATCATGGTGGCACCGCTCATCTTCGGCATGGCTACAAGTGTGGTCAGCTTCGGTATCAACGAATTGATCGTTCCGCCCGCCACCCGCACCTCGAAAAAACTGGAATTTCTGGCCCTGTACAAATCGGAACTTCCCACAGGCCAAGCCAATTTCACTTACATGGAAAGGGGCAAGGATCTCGACCTCAACCGCATCTTCTACATCGGATTGTGCAACGGAAAACAGCTCTATAACGTCATCATCATTGATTTCACTCGCGATAAGCTGGTACAGATCATCAGCGCCGCATCAGGAATCTGGAACCATGGAGAGTGGATTCTCAGCGAGGGGCGCACCTATGTGCTGGCCGGCAACAGCGATATAACTCGCATCTTGCAGTTCAAAAAACTGACCTTGCCAGGCGTCCAGAATGTCTCAAAGGTCATGGAGACGGGCAAACAGAATCCCAAAGAGATGAATATGTGGGAATTGGGCAAATACATCGATTTGCTCAAGGAATCAAATTCGGTGTCAAACGATCTTTTGGTCCGTTTCTATCAGAAGTTCTCACAGCCGCTTGCCTGCTTGATCGTAGCCCTTGCCGGAGCGCCTCTGGGACTGCTGGCCAGGCGATCGAAAAGCAATCTCGGTTTGATTTATTCGGCAGTCGTGGTCTTTATCTACTACGTCCTGCAATCTTCCTCAGGAGCACTGGGGGAAGCAGGAAGAATTCCGCCTATGTTGGCCGCCTGGCTGCCCAACATAGTGATCGGTTCGCTCGGATTAGTCATATTGTGGTTTAAGAGTCGTTAATAAAGAAGGCTCGAAACCCCTTTACAACAAGCATATTCAGCCTCTTGGCAATTATAGCGAAGTCGCCGTAATTCGTGTATTCCGTATTGACTATGGGATCGAACGATATTAACCTTGGCATACGAGCGCATATATAAATATCTTCCAGAAAATCGGTCTTAACCAGTTCCGAAAATTTCAACTCCTCAAGTTTAAGCATCTGGCGTGGTGCAACTTACTTTGGAATCATCATTCAGGACAAGACAATCTTACGACTCCTCGGTCAGCCAGCCGAAAGAAAGGCGTGGACGGGGTCGTCTTGTTTTTGTCTTTTTTGCCGCCTTAGGGCTGGTCACTCTGCCTGTATTGCCGCTCACTTTCCTGGGCGTGCCCGGACCGGCTCTGCCGAAGATTGATGAATGGCAGCAAAGGATCCTCGGCATTATCAACAAGGCACCGTCGACTGCACGTGGCGGCGTCATCTCTGCTTCAAAAAATGTGCGCGAAAAAAGAGATCAGGTCAGATTGTTGGATGGGGCAGCTCGCGAACTCTCCAGTTGTCTGGAGAAAGACCCGGATAATCCGGCCCTGCACAACCAACTGGGACTCATTTACGCCGAAAGCGGAGACTTTGAAACAGCGATCAGCCACTTCCGCAGGGTTGTTGCAGTCGGTCGGCAGAGAATTGCTGAGCAAACACAAGAAGCACAAAGGCTCAGACAGCTGGGTGATCTAAAAGGAGCAACCGCTGCAGTCCTGGCCTCATCGAAAGTAAATATAGAACTCTCGGCTGCTCACGGCAATCTGGCTCGCGTTTTTGAGAGCCTCGGTCAGCACGATAAAGTGGTGGCACAGCTGGATGAATTGAACCACGACATATCAGTCGGTGCAGAATTGAGCAAACCGCCGGTCCCCGTGAAAGCGGCCACGCCCGGAGCGGCTCTGGGACAGGCCACTGGTGCAAGAATGTCAGCGGACACTTTATTGTCTCTGGCCCGCGCTCAGGCTTTGATGCAATCAAGAAGGATTCCGGAAGCAGTAAATGAATACAATGCGCTTTTGCAAAAGGACGCCAACGTTGCGATTGCGCATCAGCAGCTGGGCCTGTTTGCAGCCCATGCAGGAGATCTGACGGCTGCAGAAAGAGAGTTGAAGGAAGCTTGCCGTCTCGATCCAAAAGATGCCGTTGCGCACACCAGCCTGGCTCTCACCTATACATCTCTGGGAGACACGGGCAAAGCCAAACTGGAATTCGAAAAAGCACTTTTACTCGAGCCCAATAATTTGGAAGCGGCCGGTCATCTCTCCAGTATGCTCAGCACCCAGGGCGACCATGACGGAGCCATGGAAGTACTCGAGCATGCAGTCAAGCATCATCCCGACAATTCAATATTGCGCAATAACCTGGCCACGATGCACTCACTTAAAGGCGAGTATCACGAAGCCATTTTCAATTTCCAGAAGGCGCTCAGCCTGACGCCCGATATGCCGAGCGCTCACTACGGACTGGGACTGGCCTATTACAATCTCAAGGATTACATGCATGCAGTCGGTGAGTTCAAGCGTGCATTGCAACTGGATCCAAACTTGATTGATGCGCAAAGCAAAATCGAATCTTCCTACAGGCGGATTGGACTGGCGAATGCAGGACGGCAGGGATAGGTCAACAAGTGCTCAGCTCGTGCCAATTGTTCTCATAGGCTTGCCGGGAGCGGGCAAAACAAGCGTGGGTGAGATTCTTGCCCGCATGCTCAATTATTCTTTCTTTGACTCGGACCGCTTGATTGAAGCCAAGGAAAACCGCACCGTCAGCCACATCTTCAAGGAAGACGGAGAGAAACGCTTTAGAGAGCTGGAAAGCGCTCTGCTCGATGAATTCCAGAGCGGTTCTTTCGTATTGAGTTGCGGCGGCGGACTGCCCATGACGCCCGGCAATATGGAGAGGTTATTGAAGCTGGGCCGGGTCGTCTACCTGAAAACCGCAATCGACGAGCTGATAAAACGACTGAAGGAGACCCATGACAGGCCGCTCTTGAAAGGCAGTGCGGACAATGCCCTCAAAACGGATGAACATGTATTAAGAAACCGTCTTTGCAGTCTTGCCAGTCAGCGCTGTGAAGTTTATGAGCGAGCCGAGCTTACGGTCCAAACAGACGGTCTTTCCACAGATCAGGTGGCAAGAAAAATTCTTGAGAGCGTCAATAAGTAGCAAGAAGCAAGAAAGAGATGACTTTATTGAACGATACGTGCCACAGTCCGGGCATTAGGATCTAATATTATGGGTGTTATTCTAGCCCGCCCTAGTTTTTGTCAAGTGCAAAAGGCTGGTCGACACAGCCGGCACATTAAAGGAGATTGTTTTGCCCGCCGTATCCCAGGAC